>NZ_JBIPJE010000044.1:0-113311 GCF_044005875.1 Pseudoalteromonas sp. XMcav1-K
GTTCTGTTTGAGCGTGCTTTTATCGCGGCGCTCGATGTGTGGCCTAGTAATCTAAGCGAATATCGAGCAACAATGAGAAAAGTGCGCTCAAAAGAACCGTTCGGCAGCGCTTGATTGGCTTTTCTACAGTGTTATCGGCTGGCTCACATAGAATAACTATGCCACGCAGCCTCTGCCTTGTATAAAACCCAATCAAACTGCTGCAAAAACGAACTTGAAAGATCAACAGACCCTAGAATTTTGCTGCAAAATTAAAGTCACTTGCAACACGAATATAAGGCATCGCAATATTATACGTTTGCACTAACTGCTGAGCGCGTTTTTTAGCCGCGGCATATGTCGCAAAATCAAAGTTAATGGCGTAATAAAAACCTGCCATTTCAACAACCTTACACTCAAGCTGTTGCGCCACTCTTAATGCATTTTCACGTTCTGCATATTTACCAAACTGTAAAACAAACCCACTTAAATTTTGACTTGGTTGTGGTGGCTCAAAGGTCAATGCATTGTGCGAACGAGTGCTGGTTTGATGTGCTGCGGCAGATTGATTGCTGTGCTCGTTAATAAGGAACATTTCCGCTTGAGGCACACCTTGCTTAAGGGCCATTAGCGCGTATTCATGGGCTTTGTTTTTATCTTGCGCTAGGTATTCGCCATTAAAGTGTAACGAAGCCAAGTTATGCGCTGCAAAACCATTGCCTTGTTTGGCGGCACTTTGGTAATAACCAATACTTTTTTGGGGCTCAGTTTTAAAAATCAGTGTGGCATAAATAAATTGCGCTTTATCATATCCTGCATCAGCAGATCCTTTGATAAGTGCCAAGCCCCGTGCTTGATCTTTAGAAACGCCCTCGCCTTTCAAATAAAGCGCGCCTAATTCTAATTTGGCTTTATTATCACCCTGTTCAACAGCCGCAGTTAACCACTGGGCTGCTTTCTCCGGTTGATAAACAACACTCGTCTCATTGCTATAGCGACTCGCCAATTTACGCTGCGCATTAATCGAGCCATTACGCGCTGCTTTCAAATAATAATCAAACGCCAGGCGCTTACGCTTTTCAACATCAACGCCAACTACTTTTCCAAGTTCAAACGTAAGCGCGAGATTAAACGTTGCCTCCGCGTGACCTTGTTCATCGGCAAGGGTTAAATATTCGAGTGCTTTTTGTTTGTTTTTAACGACTCCTTGTCCTTTAGCGTACAAGGTTGCCAAGATAAAATTTGCTTCTGCGTTATCATCTTCTGCTAATTCGGCACATTTATAGCGCGCGTTTATATAATCCGCATCGTTAAACGCGCGGGTGCATTCATTATCAAACTGGGGCGTGTACTGGGCTTTAACAGCCATAAATGGCGTTAAAAGTAGCAAGCAAAACAGGAAATGTATTTTCATAACGCTAAAACAAAAAAGCTCGGTAATAACCGAGCTTTTATAAGTTAGATGTATTCTACTTCTGTGATTTCGTACTCAACCGCACCATTTGGGGTTTTGATTGTTACTGCATCATCGATTTCTTTACCGATTAATCCACGGGCAATTGGTGAGTTAAATGAAATCAGATTATTTTTAATGTCTGCTTCATCATCACCAACGATGCGATAAGTCGTTTCTTCGTCAGTATCAACGTTAACGATAGTAACGGTTGCACCGAAAATCACTTTGCCGTTATTTTGCATTTTAGTAACGTCAATAATTTGAACCGTTGATAGTTTTGCTTCAATCTCTTGAATACGGCCTTCACAAAAACCTTGCTCTTCACGCGCTGCGTGGTATTCAGCATTTTCTTTTAGGTCACCGTGTTCACGCGCTTCTGCAATATCAGCGACAATTTTAGGACGGCGTACCGTTTTTAATTCATTTAACTCGTCACGCAGTAATTGTTCACCACGTACTGTCATTGGTGTTTGTTGCATTATTCTTCCTAGAACTCTTTCACAATAAAAGCCCGGATTAACCGGGCTTTTTATCATTTCTACTTTAATTGTCTTAGTCTATATCAAAAAATATAGACGGGGCAATTAATTTACACGCTTGTGTAGCTCTTGTACCGACGATACCGTTGAACGGTCATCAGCAGCATGTGCTTTACAGTTAGCAAATGCGGCATTAAGCGTTGTTGTGTAGTTTACTTTACCTTGCAGAGCACCACGACGAAGTACTTTAGAGTCTTCAATCGCTTGACGACCTTCAGTGGTGTTTACAATGTAGCTGTACTCACCATTCTTGATACGGTCAAGAATATGAGGACGACCTTCGTAAACTTTGTTTACACGACGCGCTTCAATGCCTGCATCTTCAAGTGCTTTTGCTGTGCCGCCAGTTGCGTCAAGCTCAAAGCCTAAATCACGCATGGTACGCGCTAATTCAACAATACGCTTTTTATCGCTGTTACGAACAGATAGTAGCGCACGACCACCACGTGGCATTACGTTACCTGCACCAAGCTGTGCTTTAGCAAATGCGTCAGCGAATGTGTCACCCACACCCATAACTTCACCTGTTGAACGCATTTCAGGACCACGCATTGGGTCAACGCCAGGGAATTTAGCGAACGGAAGTACTACTTCTTTTACGCTGTAGTATGGAGGAATGATTTCTTTCGTTACGCCTTGGCTTGCAAGAGACTGACCCGCCATACAACGTGCAGCTACTTTAGCAAGTGCAACACCTGTTGCTTTTGACACAAAAGGAACAGTACGTGCAGCACGTGGGTTTACTTCAATTAAGTATACTTCGCCATCTTTAACAGCAAACTGAGTATTCATTAAGCCAACAACGCCAAGTTCTAATGCCATGCGAGTTACTTGGTCACGCATGCGGTCTTGGATTTCAGGGCTTAGTGAGTATGCTGGTAGTGAACATGCTGAGTCACCTGAGTGAACACCTGCTTGTTCGATGTGTTCCATGATACCACCGATGATCACTTGCTCACCGTCACAGATAGCATCTACGTCGATTTCGATTGCGTCATCTAAGAAGCGGTCAAGAAGTACTGGCGCTTCGTTAGACGCTTGTACCGCTTCTGTCATGTAACGACGTAAATCGTCTTCGTCGTATACAATTTCCATCGCACGACCACCAAGTACGTATGAAGGACGCACAACTAGTGGGAAACCGATTTCTTGAGACTTAGCGACTGCTTCTTCTAAAGAAGTAACCGTTGCGTTTTCAGGCTGAAGAAGGTCTAAACGCTCAACCATTTGCTGGAAGCGTTCACGGTCTTCTGCACGGTCGATTGCATCTGGCGAAGTACCAATGATTGGCACGCCGTTCGCTTCAAGTTCACGGGCAAGCTTAAGTGGTGTTTGACCACCGTACTGCACGATTACGCCTTTTGGCTTTTCAACACGTACGATTTCTAATACGTCTTCTAGCGTGATTGGCTCGAAGAATAAACGATCTGATGTGTCGTAGTCGGTAGAAACCGTTTCAGGGTTACAGTTAACCATAATCGTTTCATAACCGTCTTCACGCATTGCAAGGGCTGCGTGTACACAACAGTAATCGAATTCAATACCTTGACCGATACGGTTAGGGCCACCGCCGATAACCATAATTTTGTCTTTGTCAGACGGGTTCGCTTCACACTCTTCATCGTACGATGAGTACATGTAAGCTGTGTCTGAGCTAAATTCTGCCGCACAGGTATCTACGCGCTTGTAAACTGGTAATACTTCAAGCGTGTGACGCTTTTTACGTACTTCAGCTTCGCTAACACCAAGTAGTTCAGCGATACGTGCATCCGCAAAACCTTTACGCTTTAAGCTGCGTAGGAAGTCTTTGTTAAGACCAGCCATGCCGCCTTCAACGATTTTTGCTTCGTCTTTAATGATATCTTCGATTTGTACTAAGTACCAACGGTCAATCTTAGTCAGTTCGAATACATCTTCAACGCTCATACCGTGACGCATTGCATCAGCAACATACCAAATACGCTCTGCACCTGGCTCACGTAATTCACGTACGATTTTTTCTTTCGCGTTCGGGTCGTCAAGCGCAACGATTGGGTTGAAACCCGTTGCGCCAACTTCTAAGCCGCGAAGTGCTTTGTGTAATGATTCTTGTTGGTTACGGCCAATCGCCATAACTTCACCAACAGACTTCATCTGAGTCGTTAGACGGTCGTTAGAACCTGCGAATTTTTCGAAGTTGAAACGCGGGATCTTAGTTACAACGTAGTCGATTGACGGCTCGAACGATGCAGGTGTTGCGCCACCCGTGATATCGTTTTGAAGCTCGTCTAGCGTGTAACCTACTGCTAATTTTGCAGCGATTTTTGCAATTGGGAAACCTGTTGCTTTTGATGCAAGTGCAGATGAACGTGATACACGTGGGTTCATTTCGATGATAACCATACGGCCATCAGCTGGGTTTACACCAAACTGTACGTTTGAACCACCTGTTTCAACACCGATTTCACGAAGAACCGCCATCGATGCGTTACGCATTAGCTGGTATTCTTTGTCTGTTAGTGTTTGTGCTGGAGCTACCGTGATTGAATCACCTGTGTGAACACCCATAGGGTCGAAGTTCTCGATAGAACATACGATGATACAGTTGTCGTTTTTGTCACGAACAACTTCCATCTCGTATTCTTTCCAACCTAGTAAGCTTTCATCAATAAGAAGTTCGCTTGTAGGTGAAAGGTCAAGACCACGGGTACAGATCTCTTCGAACTCTTCCATGTTGTAAGCAACACCACCACCGGTACCACCCATAGTGAAAGAAGGACGAATAATACATGGGAAGCCAATACGCGTTAGCGTGTCACGTGCTTCATCCATTGAGTGTGCGATTTCTGCGCGAGGACACTCAAGGCCAATCGCCTTCATCGCTGCATCAAAACGCTCACGGTTTTCTGCTTTGTCGATTGCATCTGCAGTTGCACCGATTAGCTCAACGCCGTGCTTTGCAAGTACGCCGTGCTTATCTAAATCAAGTGCACAGTTAAGTGCAGTTTGACCACCCATAGTCGGTAGTACTGCATCTGGCTTTTCTTTTTCGATGATGCGCTCAACTACTTCCCAGTGAATTGGCTCGATGTAAGTTGCATCAGCCATTTCTGGGTCAGTCATGATAGTAGCAGGGTTAGAGTTTACTAAGATTACGCGGTAACCTTCTTCTCTTAGTGCTTTACACGCCTGTGCGCCTGAATAATCGAATTCACATGCCTGACCGATAACAATCGGACCTGCACCTAAAATTAAAATACTTTTTATGTCATTACGTTTTGGCATTTTAGTCTCAGTCCTAATTATTTACGTTCTTGCATTAAGTCGATGAAATGGTCAAATAACGGTGCTGCATCGTGAGGACCTGGGCTTGCTTCAGGGTGACCTTGGAAGCTAAACGCTGGCTTATCAGTGCGGTGAATACCTTGTAATGTGCCGTCGAATAATGAAACGTGCGTTGCACGTAAATTTTCAGGAAGTGTGTCTTGGTCTGCCGCGAAACCGTGGTTTTGCGCAGTGATCATTACCACATCGCGGTCTAGGTCTTTAACCGGGTGGTTACCACCGTGGTGACCAAATTTCATTTTTACTGTCTGCGCGCCTGAAGCAAGAGCAAGTAACTGATGACCTAAACAAATACCAAAAATTGGTGTATCTGTTTCAAGGAAAGTTTTAATTGCTTCAATTGCATAAATACACGGCGCTGGGTCACCAGGGCCATTTGATAAGAAGATGCCATCAGGGTTAAGTGCAAGTACGTCAGCAGCAGGGGTTTGTGCTGGTACAACAGTTAACTTACAACCGCGGTCAACTAACATACGTAAAATGTTACGTTTTACACCGAAGTCGTATGCCACAACGTGGAATTTTGCATCTTCATCGCTCAGAGTTTTAAACCCTTCGCCTAACGTCCAACTTGTTTCGTTCCAAGTGTACTGTTCTTTTGTACACACTACTTTAGCAAGGTCCATACCTTTAAGGCCTGGGAATGCTTTTGCCGCTTCAAGTGCTTTTGCTTCATCAACATCACCTGCGATGATACAGCCGTTTTGTGCGCCTTTGTCACGTAAAATACGAGTTAGCTTACGCGTATCAATATCAGCAATACCTAGGATGTTGCGTGATTTAAGATACTCATCTAACGATTGCTCATTACGGAAGTTGCTTGCAAGCAGCGGAAGGTCGCGAATAACTAGGCCTTTAGCCCAAATTTTTGAAGCTTCTTCATCTTCGCTATTGGTACCTGTGTTACCGATATGTGGGTAAGTTAAAGTAACAATTTGTTCAGCGTAAGATGGATCGGTTAAAATTTCTTGATATCCAGTCATTGAAGTATTAAAAACTACTTCACCAACTGAGATACCCTCAGCACCAATGGCAGTACCGCGAAATACCGTGCCGTCTTCAAGGACTAACAGAGCGGATTTAGACAAGTTGACCTCCTAACAGTAAAAAACGGGCAAAATTTGCGTAAAATTCAACCCGTTCAATCGACCTAACGCCCTAGAGAAAGCGCTAGATTATAAAATTTTGGCAAATTCCAAGTATTTTAGATGAAATCTGAAAAAAGGTCTAATAAAAAATCAGAAAAAATTAAAAATAACGTGTTTAACAGAAAATTTACTTTAACCTGCCAAAAAATTCAGTTATCTACCTAAAACCAAGCACATCTTGCATAGTATAAAGTCCAACTGGTTTATTATATAACCAAGCTGCAGCCCTTACAGCGCCTTTAGCAAAGGTCATTCGAGAGCTTGCTTTATGAGTAAGTTCGAGTCTTTCGCCGTCAGCCGCAAAATAAGCCGTATGTTCACCAACTATATCGCCGCCACGCATCACAGAATAGCCAATTTCTTTTTGACTTTTCGCCTGCTCATCTTTTGAACGGTCAAAAACCGCGACTTCATCGTGTTGCCAGCCTTTTGCCTCAGCAATGGCTTCACCAATCATTAATGCCGTGCCAGACGGCGCATCAATTTTGTGTTTGTGGTGCAGTTCGAAAATTTCGATATCAATATCGTCTGCCAAGGTTTTTGCCGCAGTTTTAACCAGGTTCTCAAGTAAATTGATTCCTACTGAGTAATTGCGAGAAAAAACAATTGGGATTGATTTTGCAGCAGATTCAAGCTCCGCCATATCATCCGCGGTTAAACCGGTCGTGCCAATTACCATTGGAATATTATGTGCCACCGCGTAGGCTAAGTGTTTTTTCATGCCTATTGGTAGTGTGAAATCAATAATTACGTCAGTGCCAGCGCTTACACTCGTTTCATCACTAAAGGTAACTGTGCTGTTGCCTTGGTTAATAAAATGCTTAACGGCTTGTCCCAGTAATTCATTGTTAGCGCGCACTGCGGCACATACTAATTCTGTTGACTCATTGTTGATGCTTGCTTCACAAAGTGCGCGGCCCATTCGGCCATTCGCCCCAAACACTGCGATGTTTATCATAATTTTCTCTACTTTTGTTCGGTTAAATGCGTTAAACCTGACGCTTTCATAATCTCGGATAAAGTTTGTTTGATATTACCCATTAAAGAAAGCCGACCTTAGCATTTTTTAGCTATTAGTTTTATTCCTTTGCCAATTATAACAAGTTCAATTTGACAAAACATCTAGACATCTATACATTCGCACATCCATTTTTATTCACTCTATTTTTTTGCCAATATCGCTTAAAACTTGCGCTCACGCACAAAACATGGAACAAATAGAACTGAATAAGAAGAAGAAATTTCGGTTATTGCCGGTTGTTAGCAATAACTTACAAAGTTTCCGTTTGAGGTTTTTATGGATACGCACATTAACAAAACCGCAGCAAAACTCTCGTTGCTGCCGTTACTTACATTTGTCGGCCTATTTTTAGGGGCGGGTTTATATTTGCAGTCGCAAGGCGTTGATTATGCGTTTTATCAATTACCAGCGCCTGTAGCGATTTTACCTGCAATTTTACTGGCGTTTTTACTCAATAAAAAAACTATTAACGAATCGGTAGAGACCTTTATAAAGGGTGCGGGCCACAACAACATTATCACTATGTGTTTGATTTATCTGCTTGCTGGTGCGTTTTCAACAGTTGCAGGCGCGACTGGTGGTGTTGATGCTGTGGTAAACGCAGGCCTTGATTTAGTGCCTCCTGCGTTTTTATTGCCAGGCTTATTTTTAATCTCAGCAGTGGTGTCAACGGCAATGGGTACATCAATGGGTACCATAGGTGCCATTGGCCCTATTGCCTATGCACTCTCAGTTAAAACGGGGCTTGATCCTGCGCTTGTTGCCGGTACGGTGGTGTCAGGTGCAATGTTTGGCGACAACTTATCAATTATTTCAGATACCACGATTGCCGCTACGCGCACGCAAGGCTGTGAAATGAAAGATAAATTCCGCGAGAACTTAAAAATTGCCTTACCCGCCGCTGCGTTAACCGTATTACTGTTAGCCTTTTTAACACCTGAACCTGAAATCATCGATGTTAAGGATTACGACTTATTATTAGTATTACCTTATGCATTTATTTTGGTACTTGCGGTCGCAGGCTTGAATGTCTTTGTCGTGTTGTTTAGTGGCATTGTGTTTGCCGGTTTAATGGGCTTTACTGGTGACTACCAAGGTGGTCAATTTGTTAAAGACATTTACGAGGGCTTTAAAGGCATGCAAGAAATTTTCTTGTTGTCGATGTTTATTGGCGGCCTGTCTGAGTTTATTCGTGTAAATGGTGGCCTTGATTACATCGCCCACAAAATTCAAAAAGGCACTGCTGTTATTGCTAAATGGAATCGTAAAGTAGCCGACCAGTTTGGCATTGCTGCGTTAGTACTTACTTCCAATTTATGCATTGCGAACAACACAGTATCAATTATAGTCGCAGGCCCAATTGCGAAAAAGCTTGCTGAAGACGGCAATATTCCGGCTAAACGCTCGGCAAGTTTACTCGATATTTTCGCTTGTGTAATGCAAGGTAGTTTGCCATACGGTGCACAAGCACTATTACTTGGCGCTACTTTCCATATTACACCCTGGGATGTTGCAACTAGCTCTTACTATTGCTTTATTTTAGCATTTGTTGCGCTGGCAATAATTGCTTTATACAAGCGCCACGAAGCCTAGTTTCGCTTTTAACGGTTCCGTGTTTGGCGCTCAAATGAGCGCCTTTTTTTTATCTTTAAAATGTACTTGTTGGTAAAAGGGTGCAACCTCTATTACTTATTACCGAGTTAAAAGGAAAACCTAGGCTATTTTAAGGCTGAAACACCCTCTGTTATTCCCGCTTTTTCCATAAGCACATCGTTTAGTTTACGCTCTCTTGTACCTTAAATTATTTACAATCTCGCTATGTTAAGAGGTAAACAGATTCAGTTTTGGATAACGCAGCACTACTATCGATTATTGTTACTGATATCAGCTTTAGTTTTCTCTGCATTAAAATTGTAATAAGAAAATTCGCCTTAAACTCTGTAGTCACTGCGCCCTATAACTATATACATAACCTTCTACTATTAAATTTAGACAGTCGTACTGTTTCATATTCAGGTCTGATACCAAATAACACTTGCATTTAATTGTTATAGTATAACATAATATCAGTGTTACTATATAACATTACAAGGATAAAAAGATGATACGTAAAGCGCTTGCAAGTGCTATTTTGGTTTCCCTACTGAGCGCCTGCGGTTCAGACAAGCACACCGTAATTGACAATACGCCGGTTGTAGATCAACCTTCTGAGCCTCACCCAGAACTTGAATTACCTGCGGGTCGCTTAGCGATTAACTCTCCCGATTCAAATCAAGTTAGTATTTATGATTTAACCAGCAATCAAGTCATTGACACATTTTCTGTTACTAACACTGTATCTGCACTTTATGCCAGCCCTAATGGTCGCTACGCGGTAGCGATTCAGCGTAACGATAATCTAGTTGAATTTATTGATGGCGGTATTTATTTAGAAGAACACGGCGATCATCATGATCTGCATGAAGATGCCCCATCTGCTAACTCGTTTGAATTACTCGATGTAAAACCAACGCACTATGTGCCTGTTGGTGAGCAAGCATTGGTATTTTTTGACGGTGATAAAGACGCATCTGCAGATGCCGGGTTTGCAATTATTTCTGACGAAAGTATTACTGAAAGCCGCATTGTTGCTGAACACCATTATGAAACCTATCAACACGGTACAGGACAAATTCGTGATGGCTTCGTACTTGCCACTATTCGTGATGTAAACAGTGAAACATCGTTACCTGAAACAATTGGTTTATTTGAAGTACATAACGATCACTTCCACCAAGAACAAACATTTGAACACGCGTGCCCTGATCTTCACGGTAGTTTCCAAACTGAAGACTATATCGCGTTTGCGTGTAATGACGGCGTTGTAAAAGTAAAACAAGAAGGTGAGTTATTCACGTCTAGCAAAATCACTAACCCAGAAGAATTACCAGTCGGAGTGCGCATTGGTAAATTTATTGGTAGCAAGGAAAACAACACGATTATCGGCTTATCACGCGGGGGCGTATTTGCTGTTGATTTAACAACAGATGAAATTAGCCCATTCCAATGGCAAGCTGAAGGTATTACTAGCTACTTAGCGTACGGTGTTAGCGGTGATGAAGAATCAATCGTCGTATTAGACGAAGCTGGCTATATTAATGTGTATAACCAAGAATCGCAGTGGCAAAGTGTCGCACGTTTCGCCGCGATTACGGAACTAGATGCTGAAAAAAGCGCTAAGCTTATTGCAAATAAAGCAAATAATCACGTTTACCTAGCGTACGGCAATACCGTGTATCAAATTGATATAGAACATCAAACAGTTGATGAAGTTACAACCTTTGAAGATGGTATTGGCAACCTAACTTGGTTAGGCGCGTTTGAAGAAGAAGAGCACGAACACGACCATTAATAAGCGCATATTTTATATTTAAACAAAAAAATACGCTTATCGGTTTAACGCTTTCACTTTGGTTTCCCATTAAAGTGATCTTAATGCCGGCAAGGCTACATTGCCGGCATTCTTTATCTGAAACTTCCTAATAAAATTTAAAACAGTTAGATAAAAACTGACTGATTTACGCTAAACGTGCCAATACGCCTTTCACAAAAGGCGATTTTGCTTTGCCGTAGTCATCTTGAACGGTATTACCTTCAGCTAGTACCGCTTTCTTTTTTGCTTCATAAGCAGCTCTATCTTCTGGATTTTCGAGCATATGTTGTTTGTAAGCGACTTGTTTTAAATGCTCTTCGCTATTGTGTTCAATAACATGTAAATGCACATTAAACACTTCACCATTATATTTAACGCCTATGTCTTTACGCGGGCGTGTTGCTGGAAAAGGCTTATTACTGTGTTGGTCAACAAAGCCAAACTGCTTGATGTATTCGACTGCCGATTCCAATTCACCTGGTTGATATAAAATAGAAATATCAATGATGCCCTTGCCGGCAACATAAAATGATGACGAGCCAAAATGTAAAAAGGTAAAACGAGGATCATCAAGGCGTTGCATAATATGCGTTGCGACGGTTAAAAATTCTTCTCGCCAAGGGTTAAAGCTAGCTGGCACTAATTTATAACTACAAAATTCAATCATTGAAATGTCTTAAAAACAATTTTGTTTAATATAACGCTTTGTTAGTTAGCGATAAATAGTTTCTCGGTAGATGAAGTTTATTTGTTACAGATCAACAAACACTATTGAGAATAATTATCAATTCACTTAAAGTAAATATCAATCTGATACAGTGTTTTTGTCTAAAATAATGCCAATTCAGTTAGCGCAGTTATATTGCTAAACACCTTATGTGCTAACAATTCGTGATTTCGGTGAAGTGGTTTAACTGTGCCTGTATTTACACACCTCCCCTGGTTTTTAGTAACGATGGGCTGTAATTCAGCCTTATTCCACTAAGTTAACAAACCAAAGGGCACGCACGTGCCCTTTTATCTTTCAAATACATGGGCTGTTGCAAAAACTAACAATTTCAATTAATTAAGTTGTGGTTAATGAGTTGTTGACGAAACTTACGCGGCGTACATCCTTTAAACGCCAGAAAACGACGATTAAAGTTAGACACGTTATTAAAACCGCATTGGTCGCTGATCACCGAAATGGGTGATGAACTGGTCACCAACAGCTTGCACGCTTTACCAATGCGTAAACGATTAATAAACTCAGTGAGCGTGCATTCGGTGCGCTGTTTAAAATAGCGATGAAAGTGGTTGGTTGACATATGCGCCAGTTCTGCAAGTTGATCGGCGTATAAATTATCTGTGTAGTGTTGGTATATAAACTCAATCACTTGGTTAAGTTTGCCGTTATCTTGTTCCATCTGCTTACCAAATGCGAACATTGGGGTTGATAAAGTAACTTGTTCGACGTCGTGCTGCATTTTATCTAGCAAATCGAGTAATAAAAACAAACGCTGAGTTGCCCCCGCATTATCCATAGCTTCAAATAACGCTTTTGCTTCAATTGCGCATTCTTTTGAATACTTAATGCCTTTTAGCGAACGCGCTAACATTGGCAGTAAGCCTTGCAATTCTTTATGGTCACGCGCTAGCTTATCAAGCCATTTTACGGGAATTTGCGCTACATACACGATTTGCTCTGAGCCATCTTGGTTTGCTTCAGATTGCCATGTGTGCGGTAAATTAGGCCCGACAAAAACCAAATCTAGCTCACCATATTCCTCAATATGATCGCCAATATGGCGCATACCTTTACTGTTTAATGTTAGGCAAATTTCATATTCAGGATGGTAGTGCCAACTGAACGGCAGATATGGCATCAGGTATTTATGATACCGCCATGACGCATCGGTAGGCGTTATCACCTTTTCGCAAAATGCACGCATAATTTAATAACTAACTTAATTCAATTACTACAAACCATTTCAACAGAATCGTGCATAACAAAAGATACTATTCTATCAAGTAACGATACTTTTCAATTTTATCGTTAAGTTGTATTTCAGACTATTCGCTAAAAGTCGAACAAGTATGTACCTATAAAATTAACGGGTTACTTATTAAAGTGGTTTAAAATAACCTAAATGCTGTGATACCGGCTTCAGCTCCTGTTTTGTTTGGAGTAATTTGATTCGATATTTACAATAAGTAGATCCGCTTATCTCAAAAAACTCTCAAAACTTACAACATTTCAGCGGTGATGGGCGCATTCAATTAACGCTCCATCAAAAGTCAAAATCACGCCTGAAATGATCGAAAACAGCTGTTAGCTTGATTGAAAAGTATTATTAATAAATAGAAAAATACCGCTATCTATTTCTTTATCTTGGCACACTAGATAACGTTTACAGTCTACTCGGTATTTCCCCCTAAGAAATCACCTTACAGGACATGTAAGCGCGAGGCTGTGGCAATCCCCTTGTTTTTGTCGCAGCCTCACCCATACGCTCTTGGCGAACGAAAAATACTAATAAACGAATAAAGCCAATAATAAACAGGAAATAATCATGAAAGCCTATCCCGTCGTGCTCTTAGTCTTAATCACCTTTTTTGTGATTTCGTTTGTTTCAAACCTACTCGGCCCTATTTTTCCCGCACTGATTGAAAGCTATCAAATTGGTCTGATGTTAGCTGGATTTTTCCCCTTTGCCTTTTTTGCCGCATACGGCTTAATGTCAATCCCAGCGGGACTAATCGCACAAAAAAAAGGGGAAAAATTTGTTATTTTACTGGCGTTTGCGTTGGCGGCACTCGGCGCTATATTATTTGTATTATTGCCTAATTTTGCTATGGCAATGTTTGCGCTGTTTACCATTGGCAGTGCGATGGCACTACTACAAGTAGCGATTAATCCGCTGCTTCGACGCGCCGGTGGCGAGCAAAACTTTGCCGCTTATTCTGTATCGGCTCAATTATTATTTGGTGCAGCAGCGGCATTATCACCATTAGTGTACAGCACTCTGGTTAGCCACATTGAAAATGGTACACCAACTGGGCAACTACTTGCGGCCTTCACTGAACCAAATAAAGCGTGGCTAATTATGTATGCGCTATTTGCGGTTATTAGCTTAGTGATGTTGGCCATTACTTTTATTACTCCAATCGCGCGCGAGCCTCAGCAACAACAGAACAGCAACCTTGCCGATTCGTTAGCACTTTTTAAAGACAAAACCGTATTACTGTTTTTTATTGCAATTGCCTGTTATGTCGGTTTAGAGCAAGGCATTGCGAACTCGATTTCGGTCTTTTTAGAGACTTACCACGGACTTGATCCCAATACCCAAGGCACTGAAGTGGTCAGTCAGTTTTGGTTATTTTTAACCATTGGCTGTGTATTAGGGTTAGTGCTGTTAAAAGTGCTCGACGCTAAATTAGTGCTAAAACTGTTTTCTCTGGGTGCTGCAGCGTCACTTGCTTGCGCTATTTTTGGCAGCAAGCAAGTTGCGCTTGTGGCGTTTCCAGCAGCAGGCTTCTTTTTATCAATTATGTGGTCTGTACTGTTCTCACTTGCGCTAAATTCGGTTGCAAACGGTCACAGTGCAGTGTCTGGTATTTTATGTACTGGCATTATAGGTGGTGCGTTAGCATCGCCGATTATTGGCTTTATCGCAGAGTTTTCAGACGATTTACGTGTAGCACTGTTAGTGTTGTTTATTCCACTGGGCTTTATTTTCAGCGTTAGTATTTGGGCTAAGCCGCTGATTAAAAATCACACCATTCAATTTAATAAAAAACGTATCGCAGTAGATTAAGAGAGCAGTAATGACTAGTTGCAATACCCCGTTTATTACCTGTGTTGACTTAGGCGGCACTAAACTTGCCATCGCAAACATTGCAGATGGCAAGATTATTAAATCGCATACCTTGCCAATTGATGCGAGCTTAAGTAAAGACGACTTTAACGCGTTTTTATTTAATAATTTAGCCCCCTTTGTAACAAAGGCATGCCGTGGCATTTGCATTGGTGTGCCAGGCTTAGTCGAGAGTGATAGCGGCTTTGTTATTGAGGTGCTCAATATTAAACACTGGCAAAATGTGGCGCTTAAAACGCTGCTTGAAGCGCGCTTTGCTCGGCCTGTTTTAGTGCATAACGATGCCAATTGTTTTACCTATGGCATTTATAAGAGCGAAGCCTATCAGGGTTATGAAAATTTAGTCGGTGTCACCTTAGGCACAGGCCTTGGCGCGGGCTTAATCTTGAATGGCCGCCTTTATACCGGCAAACAATCTGCCGCTGGCGAGTTTGGTAGTTTCCCCTATTTAGACGGCATTATCGAAGACTATTGTTCAAGCCAGTTCTTTAAAAAACAAGGTTTAGATGGCGCTGCCACTTATCAGCAAGCACAAGCAGGTGATAACCGCGCACTGGCGGTGTTTGCCGAACTAGGTAAGCATTTAGGCCACGCACTAGTACAAGTAGTGCAAGCGTTTAACCCTGAAAAAGTGGTGTTTGGCGGTGCAATCGCCAAAAGTGCCCCACTGTTTATTGATGCGTTACAGCAAGCATTACTTAAGCAACTGCCGCAAAGCGTTTATAGCGCACTGCAAATTCATTACACCCAAGATACAAATACTGCGCTGTTTGGCGCTTATCAGCTTTTTTTAGAAGAGGTAGCAACAGGTGAATAAGTTATTAGCCCTTTCTGTTTTATGTGTAGTAACACCGAAGCTTGTCAATGCCAACCAACACACCATCGATACGCTTGCCAACGAGCTTGATGTTAACTATCGCTTAATTAGTGCCAGCCCCAAAAGTTGCCCAGGCGATGAAAAAAAGTGTTACTTATCTGAGTTAACACTGACCAACCCAAGTGACCTTAAAGACACCAACTTTGCCATATTTTTTAGCCAATTGATGCCAATTTATGCTGTGGAATCACCGCACTTTGATATTAGCCATATCAACGGCGACGTTCACAAAATTTCCGCAAAAAAACACTTTAAAGGGTTTACTAAAAATACCCCAGAGGTGATCCATTTTTACAGCAAAGATTCGCAAATTACCCGTTCCGAATTTATGCCAAACTACATTATTAGCGATAGAGCTGCGAGCGATAAGGTAACTGCACGCAAGATTAAAAGCACCCATACTCGCATAGATCCTGAAACCGGTCTTGAGCGCCAGCCCTACCTTGCGCCATTTACCTCACTTGCGCAGTTACGCGTAAGCAAACAAGACCAAACGCCGTGGATGTCGCCACAATATCTCTATCAAACGCAGTTAAAACCGAGCCTTAACACGGCGCCAGTGAGTTTAATCCCGAAACCAAGTCGCCTTAACATTAATTCAGCCGATAATCTTGTAAAGCTCAGCAAGGGGCTAAACCTGTCACCTGAGCTTGCCAACAATAACGCGCTGTCTGCGGCGTTAACGCGCCTTGAACTGTTCGGTATTGGCCATTCCAAAACAGGCATTCCAACACAACTTAACATTGATAATACACTCGCCAATGAGGCCTATCAGTTAACCCTAGCGCCCAATGCCATTACCATCACAGCGAGCAGCAACACCGGTGCATTTTACGCACTAATGTCGATTGCGGGCTTAGTCAGCCTGGATAATTTAAGCGTACCAAGCCTTACCATAGTTGATGAACCGCATTTTGAATTTAGAGGTTTGCATATTGATGTGGCACGAAATTTCCGTAGTAAACAGTTTATCTTAGATACCTTGTCACAAATGGCGGCCTACAAACTCAATAAATTGCACCTCCATTTAGCCGACGATGAAGGTTGGCGCTTAGCCGTTAACGACTTACCAGAGCTGACCGAGGTCGGCGCATATCGCTGTTTTGACTTAACTGAAAGCGAATGTTTATTGCCACAATTAGGCGCAGGTATCGACAAATCGAGCCCAGTTAATGGCTTTTATAGCAAAGCAGACTACCAAGAGATTTTAAAATTTGCTGCGCTTAACCATATTGAAGTCATTCCATCGCTGGATATGCCAGGGCATTCACGCGCTGCGGTAAAAGCCATGGATGCGCGTTACAGAAAATACATGCAAGTGGGCGAGCAACAAAAAGCCGAGCAGTACTGGTTAAGTGAAGCAAATGACACCACCCAATACTCATCAATTCAGCATTATAACGACAACACTCTCAATGTTTGTTTGCCAAGCACTTATACTTTTATTGAAAAAGTGATTGATGAACTTATCGCGATGCACCACGAAGTTGGTGTAGAGCTTGCCACTTATCATATTGGTGCGGACGAAACGGCCGGTGCGTGGCTTAATAGCCCGGCATGTAACGCCCTTAAAGCCAGCACACCTGAGCTAACCTCATTTAACGGCTACTTTATTGAAAAAGTATCGCAATTAGTCGCCAGCAAAGGGATAAAAGTAGCGGCTTGGAATGATGGTTTAGGTGATACTAATCCACAGAATATGCCGTCAAAGGTACAGTCGAACGGCTGGTCGATGATCACCGAGGGTGGCTACAAGGAAGTACACCAGCAAGCCAATTTAGGCTGGGATATGGTACTTTCTACACCCGAAGTTACCTACTTTGATTTCCCTTACCAAAGCCACCCTGAAGAGCGCGGCAATCATTGGGCGGCACGTGCCATTGACGGTTATAAAGTGTTTGGCTTTATGCCCGAAAACTTACCTGCTCACGCAGAAATTTGGCAAACCAAAGAGCACCTCGCATATCGCGCTGATGATAACCAAGCGCGTCTAAACCAAGGTATTCAATTTAAAGGCTTGCAAGGCCATTTATGGAGCGAAATGTTACGTTCAGATAACCAAGCCGAATACATGCTTTATCCGCGCTTATTGGCGCTAGCTGAACGCGCTTGGCACAAAGCCGACTGGCAACTTAGCTACGCTGAAAAAGGGCGTATCTATGATAAGCAAAGCGGTGTGTTTACGGCACAAAAACAAGCCGAAAGGGATACTGATTGGCAGCGCTTCGCCGCGTTGGTTGGCTTAAAAGAAATTGCAAAGTTAGAAAAGCAAGGAGTATTTTATCGCGTACCAACCGTTGCAGCAGCGGTTAATAACGGCAAGCTAGATGCATTTACGCCTTACCCTGGCTTTGCAATTGAGGTGCAAGATAAACAAGGCACTTGGCATGCAATTAACCACATCAAAGATGTAAACGATGCTCGTTATATTCGTGCGCGCAGTGAAACACGCGTTGGTAGAAGTCTTTCGTTAAAATAGACTGTGTGCGCCGCTTTACGTTTACGCTAGCCTAAAGCGGCGCAAATAATATATACCGATTTGCTACAAAGGGGTAACTTTTAGTTATTTATAACAAAAGTATTAGCTCACCTAGCACCATGATTTAAATGATAAAATAGTACTTTTAAACAGCTTTACACACCTTTTCTGGGGATAACCCTCTAATGATTATGGATGAAGGTATTAGTTTCCAAATAGACCAGCGATACTATTTAAATAGCAAACAACCATTTCATCATAAAAGGCTTATTTGTTTTTTGCATGTTAACCCAACTCAAAGGTGGTAATGCCATAAATTTTATCACGTGCGGTAGCGGGTATTGTTTTTTGATACATGCGCATTGTGGCAAACACTACATCCATGCGTTCCGATTCAGCTAAAGAGATTGCCTGTGGGTTGTTTTCGGGCACATCTAAAATAATCTGTTCCCCTTGAATATCCACCTGCAACGCCTGAAAAAGCGATAATGCAATATCTGGCGAATCAGCAAAAAGCGGCCCTACTTTATAACCTTCCTGACACTTGCGCCTGACTGCATAACCTTTAATTTCACCGTTTTGTAAAAAGCATACAGACTTACCCTGAGGTTGTAATAACCACGCAGCTAGAAATTGCTCACGCGTAGCACCAAAACATGGCTTATCGTAAGTTAAAATATGAGGAAGATGTTCTTTTTTAATATCAACAACCTGCGCCGAACGAGTTGTCGCATTGGCTAATTTTTGAAAGCGTTTATTCTGATAATAAGGCACGTAACCGATGCGCTTGTATATCTCGACATTTTCCAGCACACCATCAATGCCAACATTTCGATCGCCGCAATATGTTAAGCGGTGTTTGGTCAGAGTTAAACCATAACCCTTACCTCGATGCTCAGGTGCAACAATATACAAGCCACAAAACGCATACGTGTGATCATAAGTGACCGCACTGCCAACTGCGACAATTTCACCATTTAACTCTCCAACAAAAAAGCCATTGGGATCTGCCAAATAAAACAGCTCAGCATCGTTTAAACCTGGGTTCCAACCTTCTCTTGCAGCCCAATCAATGGCGATTTTTAGCTCATCAGCCAACATAGGACGAATTGTAAATTCTGACATGAAACCCGCTCTTTATAGTTGAAAATCAAATTATTTGAGTGTGATTCTTAACAGCCTAACGTCTATGCTATCATCTGTAAATTAAACGGATTAAAAACAAAATAGTGTACTGTTGTTTACCTTGGAGATAAAAAATACTTAACTAATTTAAAAATCAGCCGACATCTATCGCGTATGGCCTAAATCTCTTTGCTTTATTAATTAACCAAGGACAGTAATGAGCATTTCTAGCATCAGTAGTATTCATACTACTACCTCACAAAAAACAAATCCGGATAACAACATTGATAGTGCTGAAAACAAACAAGCTGACGAAGAAAATAGCGATGTTCAGGTATCAATCTCAACAGAAGCATTTAAAAAATTAAAAGAAAGTAATAACCCTGAAAGTGATAAAAAATCTGAATTACCTGAACATATTCAACAAATGATCAAAGCAATTGAGCGCATCGTTGAACAAATCAAAGTAGCAGAACAAACACTAATTGAGGCCAAAAGTGCAGATTATGAAAGTGAAGAAGTAAAACAAGCAACATTGGATGGCCATCAAAGCCATTTAAACTCTCTTGAGATTGCTCGTTTTGATGCAGTTAGAGCATTACAAGAAGCAATGAAAGAAGCTGGCATTCAAGACATGAGTATCATAGCAGATTTAATGAAATAATATTTTTTTACAGTGTGACAATGAACAACAAGTAAAAATTTAAGTTCTTTAGTGTTATTCTTAGTACTTATTTTATCTGGGCGAAAACACTTCATTTTGAGCCAAAAAATAGCTAAGCAATGAAGGTTTGGTTAAGTAGAGAATAGTTGAGTATGTAAGTTTATTAATAATTAACGATTCTTACTCCGCTTTGAGCAATTTAGGTAAATACGCTATGTTAAAACGCCCTATTGTTAATAAAACGCGATATGCCTCAATCAGAATTTAATAATCTACTTGCTGACTCTATTTCCTCTCTTAAATCACTGAGTTTTGCATCTAAACTAATGAACCTAGTCGGTTCCATAATTGATTATGACTGCGCCGTAATTTTGGGTCTACGTGAAGGAAAACACCCTATATACCTTTACGATTCAATTGAAAGTAATCGTGAGTTACTTTTCTATCATTACCTCACTCGTGCTTTTCAAGATACTCCTTTCTACAAAATGTTCAGCAATAACAAACAACAAGGTGTTTTTGCATTAAAAGACGTTGTTAAATGGGAGCTGGGATTTCAAACATACAGCAATAAATTTTACCTACAAACAGGCTGGAAAGATGAGCTAAGTATTCTCATTAATGTTGAAGCAACACGCTGGGTCGTTATCTTTTTAGGTCGCATTCATGCAGGAAGTTCATTTTCGTTGTTAAACGTCAAGACGTTAGAGTCGTACTTTACAATCATTCAATCTCTATGTAAGCAACATTGGAAACAAACTGAATTCTTGCTTGCTGAGCAAGTCATTATACCTGAGTCTTACACAGACAATAGACGAGAGTTTATACGAGAAGCCCTACACTCTTTTGGCAAAGATTTACTTTCAACTAGAGAAAAGCAAATTGCCCGTTTAATCTTACAAGGGCTTGATACTAAAGAGATAGCAAAACAATTAGGCATTGCCGAAGGAACGGTAAAAAACCACCGTAAACGTATCTACGCGCAACTTAGAGTGACATCTCTCAGTGAACTTTTCCAAATCTTTCTCAATCACATTATTATCCACTAAATTGAGCCATTATCCCTTTAGGGATATATCGCGTTTAAGCTTGAATTCGTAATCTGTACATCACTAATTTATAAAAATAAGACGTTATAGATGACACTTTTACAGGAACTACAAACACGCGGATTAATTACTCAAGCTAGCGATTTGGCGCAAATACAGAAGCATCTTAGCCAGTCACAAACTGTTTATTGCGGTTTTGATGCCACCGCAAGTAGTCTACATATCGGGCATTTAGTTCCACTCGTTTTACTCAAACGTTTTCAAGATGCCGGACATCGAGTAATTGCTCTTGTTGGTGGTGCAACAGGCATGATTGGCGACCCAAGTTTCAAAACTATAGAACGCAGTTTGAATGCGAAAGAAGTAGTAAGTGATTGGGCCCAAGAACTCATGACTCAAATTGAGTGTGTACTTACGCCCCATCTAACTAAGCCCATGCTCATCCTCAATAATGAAGATTGGATGAAAGAAGTTAATGTCATTGATTTTTCCGTGAGGTAGGTAAACATTTCTCACTCAACAATATGCTCAAGCGCGAATCTGTTAAGCAACGACTGCTAAGACCTGACCAAGGTATTTCCTTTACAGAATTTAGTTACGGGTTGCTTCAGTCCTTTGATTTTACGGTTCTTAATAGAAAGTATGGTTGTAGTATACAAATTGGAGGAAATGATCAATGGGGTAATATTGTAAGTGGTATTGACCTGACACGCCGTCTAAATGACAAACAAGCGTTTGGTTTCACTCTACCGTTAATAACTAAATCTGACGGTACTAAATTTGGAAAAACAGAATCCGGTACAATATGGCTTGATCCGAACAAAACATCTCCATACATGTTTTACCGGTTCTGGTTATCCGTGGACGATTCTGATGTTTACAACTTACTTAGGTTCTATACTTTTTTGTCCTGTGATGAAATCGACCTGATAGCGGTTAAGGATAAAGCCTGTAACAATAAACCTAAGGCACAAAAAATTCTTGCGCAACATATGACCCGCTTTGTTCACGGCGACCTTGGAGTACTCAGCGCTGAGCGTATTTCAAGAGCCCTCTTCACAGGTAACATAGCCAAACTGAGTTATAGTGATCTAAAACAACTTGAGTTAGATGGCCTTCCAAGTATCGAAAGCTCTCAGCAAGACATTATCGAATTGCTGGTGGAATCAAAGTTAGCTAAATCAAAGCGTGTTGCAAAAGAGCTAATTAAAGATAAAGCGATTAGTGTAAATGGATCAAAAATAACATCAGACGATATCCAATTAGGTTTACCATTGACTGATAATCATTGGCTAATTCAGCGTGGTAAGAAGCATTTTTGCTTAATCAAGCGTAAATAAAAAATAAAACTAATGCGTTTTAACTTTATATTGTTAGAGTTAAACGCATTATTAAAGTATTTGCTAACAAGTTTTTAGGAATATCCTCAACAAAAAATAAACCTTATTAATTGTCTACTTAGTATCAGGTTAGACACAGTTATCAAAACGGTAACTTTCAATTTTTCACATGTCAGTTTTTATCTTAATCAAATCAATCGGCAATTGTATTATCAATAGAAGTAGCGCAAACTTGATTTCTACCCGCATGTTTTGCTTTGTATAGCTGTTCATCAGCAGCCTTTAAACAACTTATATAATCTACTTTGCTTGTTGAACTTGTTGCACATAAACCAATACTAACAGTAACATATTTACTGACTTTAGAAAGCGCATTAGGAAGGGCTAAAGCTTCGACCATCTTACATATTTCGTTGGCTACTGTTGTTGCTTGTTCTTTATTTGCTCCTATAAGCAGAGCCGCGAATTCCTCTCCACCATATCGTGCAACAAGGTCCCCAGTACGACTTATTCGCTCATTTAATGTCTGTGCAACTTTAATTAAATACTCATCTCCCACGTTATGCCCTTGACTATCGTTAACCGATTTAAAAAAGTCTATATCGATTAACAATACTGAAACCTCTATGCCTGCTCTCGCGCTTCGAACCCATTCTGTATTTACGTAGTTATCAAAATATCGACGATTTTTAAGCCCAGTTAAAACATCAGTTTGCGCTATTTTTTGCAGCTGGGTGTTTGCATCTTGTAATTCAGAGGTTTTTGCTTTTACTTTTTGCTCTAAAATTAAATTGCTGTTAATGAGTCTGTCCGCCATTTTGTTTAAAGCTTGTGCTAGCTTTCCCAACTCATCATCTGAAAAAAACTCTATCCGTTTAGCTAGATCCCCTTCACTTATCATTACGGCAACCTCGGTAATTGATAACACTGGCTGAGTAATTTTTTTCGCCAAAAAAAGTGATGCTAGCAACACAACAAAAACAAGTAATATAATGAGATAAATAATCAATTGCTGCAGCTCATCATTGAGACCCCGCACTTCTTGCTGATCCATTTTTACAATAATCGCGATATCTAATTCATCCATCTGTCGACTTACCGCAAATACAGGCTTGTTGCGATAATCTTCTGTCATTATTAGCTGATCGCTTTTATCTCTATACTTACGGTCCATAAATATTGCTGCACTGCTAGATTTTTCAAATAACTGCGGATGGCTTTCGAAGCGAAGCGGTGTAAAAAACAAGATATTTTTATCCGCAGAACGCGTCGCCATAATCACCTCGCCTGTTTTTCCAAGCCCTGTGTAATCACGTAAAAATTCATTTAAGCTGTGAGTGTCTACCGACATAACTACAACGCCTATTGTTTCGCCTGTTAAAATTAATGGAGCTGCGAACACAATAGCAGGCACATCGCTTTCTCGCTCACCGAGCAATACGTCAACCGCACGACTTTGTTTTCCTTGTAAGTAAAAGGGCTTGTTAGAAAAATCTAGGTATTGCTTGGCCGGGTTACTCGCAGTCAACACTTTGCCATCGATATCTAGAATAAAAATATCTTTAATTGATGATGTTTGCGCGATCGCATCCGTAATAATGCGTTGCACCAGTTTCAACTCTTGCGCATCTTTATTGGTTAAATAGTTAGACAACGAAATACGGAGCTGGGTGCGACTTTTAACCAAATTTAGTTTTTCAAAGTTACTGTCAATAAACGAACTCATGCGTTGATACTGAATATTTGCAATAGACAACAAATGATAAGTTGCAAGATTTTTCACTAACCGCTGAGAGTTAAAATAATAAACAGACGTAATTATAGTGTGAGTAACAAACCCAAGTAGCAGCAATATCAGTAGTATTTTGTATTTAATGCCCATAGAGTTATCTCAAACAGTAACCTATTAACCCAACCTTTATATTAGTTGATATTTACAAAGATGCTTCTGGGTGCATTCATACAGGAGGAGGTAAATAGGTTAATTATTTCGATTTGGCTTAACTATAACCTTAATTTATTGCACGTCCGAATGTGCACTTAGCGATAGCGTAAAAGTAATGAGGGTAAAAATTGTGTGATGCCCTATCACATCACACTAATTTAACCTGAGTTTAAGTTAGTCGCTTTAAAAATGTCCATGCACCTCAACTTGCGAGCCAACAACTCTAGCTGAGCCTAAGTAATTTCGTTTTTACTGGCAGTCACTTATAAACTTCCACGGATCACCCGCAGTCGGCACATTATTTTGCGACCACCATTTGGCCTCGTATATTTTGCCTTGATAAGTGACTTGCATACCGCCCGTGTAAACCTCTGACGAAAGCCATGCATTTGGACAAGAAACCCCTTGTTCAAAGCTCACAGAAATAGTGTGATTACTACTGATAGCATTAAAGGTATAAGCATTTGCTGCGTTGACCGTTACCCCATCAACTGTAATGTTTGCCACGCGATAACCACTGTCTGCAACAAAATTAAGTGTGAAGTCAGTGTTACTTTTTGCTCTTAGCTCGCCATTTGCATTAGGTAGTGGTGAAATACTGCCACCATTACCCACCACTGCCGCTGTTACCGTGTAATACACTGGAATATCGATTGTCGCGTCACTAAAACTACCATTAACAAATGAAAAGTTTGCTGCACTTAGTGTTGTGACATCGGTATTTTTGAGCACTAGTCGTTTTTGATCGCCTTGCGACGCCGCTGCATCAAGTGTAATGACCGTATCCGCCCCCTCTTGCGTTAACACTAGCATCGAAAAACTGTAGTTAAACAGTGGCATACTAATCACAGTTTTTGCTGCATCAAAACTGTTAACCGACAAGGTCATGTTCCAGCCCCAGTTTTGGCTATTAAGTGGAACAATAAAGCCTAAACGGTCATACCCACCGGTTACATTATCAAACATATCTGGCGATAAATCGGCGATGGTTAACCCCACTAACTCAACCGAGCTATAAATGCCGCCATCTGCTGCTTGCACGCCAACCACCAGCGCATTATCCGTTTCGTACGCTTTTAAATGTTTAAAACCAATCCCTGCAGTGCCCCGAATTTTATCTAAGCGTGGATTAAAGTTATTAACCGTTTGCGAACCCGACCAAGCAATTTCATAAATTTTTGATTCTGCAATCACAGCACTTGGATTTGCGCTAATTTCAGCGGCGCTCACACCTTCAATCACCACACGTTGATTAGCAAAGCTAAGCTCTGCACCTGCAGCGACATCAGCTATCTGTAAATTTGCCAATGGCGCAGTTGCTGTCCAATCTCTTAGCACAATAAAATCTTCTGCAAGGGTGAAACCGCGCACTGTAGTGATAGCGCTGTCATTTTGATGTAACGCAAGCGTATCCACTCCGCCACCTAATATTACAAGATCATTACCCCAGCCAGCGGATAATGTTTCTGCGTAGCTTGAGCCTTCAATTACATCGTCAAAAGGCGTATCGAAAATGGTATTATAACCACCAAATTTATGTACATATTTAGTGATGCAAGTGCCTAATTCGTCACACGTAATTTCATCCTTTGTTAATAAACGTGCTGTGCCCCACGCACCGCGTAAATGTGCTGCGGCTAACAACCCCGACATAGTCGCTTGCACTTGCACTGGATTGCCATTGTCATCAACATCCGGCCAGCTTTTTGTAAGTGCTTCTGCCCATGTCATATTGGCATCACTTAACAATTGCGTCATCACACCGTAATTAAAATGCATGGCATCGCGAATAACCAATTCTTGTTTTTCTGGCTTAATTAAGTCAGCAAATGAGTTAACACCGTTTTTGCCAACGAATGTGCCTTGCCAGTTATTAACATCCGTTGCTAAGATTTTATTGCCACCAGAGCCGACGATTTCGACTAACGCTTCAGTTTCGCAACCAATCCACGTCGAATCATCAACAAAGACATAAAAACTGTCGTATTCAACACCGTCTACGGTAACCACTTTTGGACTGTAATACCCTGCATCAATTAATACTGCTTCACCTAGCTGATAACCAACAAAGCCCCACGCATTCATTGAGTTGTACTGCATGCTCTTAAACATTTCTGGGTCGTTAGGGGTTTGCGCGTTGTAAAAATGGTCGACCCCCAATTTAGTGAAAAACTCATTGATGGTCGTTGGCTCGGGGATCATGCTACCAGTTGAGCAATCACGCACCATACGACCGGGTGCACTTACCCGTGCATAGTTATAAACAGGATTGTTGAGGTTTTCGAGATAAAAATCGGCGAGATTTGGGTTTATACCCGATTCAAAGTTTCGCAATGAATCTAAAAAGTCTTGAATACCAGTACCTGCATTAACATTACAGCTAATTAATACAGCCAGTGCGCAAGTAGTCATTTTAGCGTGACGCATTAGGGTGTCCTTCTTAAAATTGTTTACAAGTTGCTAATTTTGCAAAAGTTAAATTTAAGTATGCTTAAACAATCGCATTGTCTTGGTTAAACCAGAACTGCGCTAAATCTAATGGTCTAACATAATTCACACTAACGCTTGACTAAAATTTAGTCAATATAATTTACTTATTAATTTAACTTTTTATTTACATTTTGAAATGGTGATAATTGTGAGATAAAGATAAGGCAAACTGGGCAGCTTGCCTTAGGGGAACACGAGCCACTAATCTAAACAACATAATTCGGCCCATCTGTGTTAGACGGATAAACGTTGCTGATGTGGTATTGGTAATACTTTTGCATTCAACAACTTAGAATATAGCGGTTTGAGGCACATTAGCCTCAAATCTTTTATTTAAAAGCGAATGCTGGCGCCAACAAAGTAACGGGTACCGAATTCATCGACACTGTGAACAATATTGCCCGCCTTAGGTTGACGCAATACCAATGCTTCGTTGAGCAAGTTCACCGCTTCAAATGACATATCTACATTTTCTGTAACATGCCAAATAACCGATGCATCTAATTGATCATACGCATCATTTAGGCTGTCTAAGCTACTACCATTGTACTGACGGACCCAGTCATCACGGTAGTTATAAGCTAAACGTACACTAAACATTTCGTTTTCAAAGTAACCTGATAAGTTAAATGAGTTTTTAGACACTTCTTCAATTGGTACTTCTTCGCCGGCTGAGTTGGTACGTGCACTGTCGGTATACGTGTAATTAAACTGAGCACCAAAACCATTACCAAAGTCGTGTTGGTATTGTAATTCAATACCTTGCACATCAGCGGTGCCTACGTTACGAGAACGTGTCACTAAACATTCAGGACCACACCCAGCATAGTTCTCTTTTGCTGTGGTTTGCTCTATGTAATCACTAATATTTTTTATAAAGAAAGTCGCACCAACAATCGATGACGGATTAAAATAATACTCTAAGCCCATATCGTATTGGTCTGATTTGTATGGGTTTAATTCAGGACTGCCCACATTAGCTGTTTGAAAACTTTCAGAGATAATGTCTGCTACTTTCATATCGTCATAGTCAGGACGCGACACCGTCGAGCCTGCTGCAACACGGAAAATAAGGTCATCTGATAGGTCCATTGCCACATTCACACTTGGCAAGTAATTGGTATAAGACTTTTCAACTTCACCCGCTACGCCGTTAATTTCGCCAACTGAAAGAATATCGGTATCGACGATACGCAAGCCTACGTTACCGCGAAAGCCTTCACCTGAAAAATTAGCTTTAACATAGGCCGCGGTAATGTCTTCTTCTATTGAAAATGCGTCACGTACAGAAATGCTACTAGGCTTGTTTGCCTCGGCATAACGCCAAATATCGCGACTCGCTACTGGAAACGACGACATACTTCCCGCGCGCCCTTCTGCTGAGTGTAGGCCAGATACAAAACCGCCATTAAAATCAGCTAACGAAAGACCCTCAGCTATTGCCGCTGCAAGGTCAAGATCTTGGTAATTACCTTGTGATGAAAACGCTTGTTGTTGATATTTTAAACCCGCTTGAATTGACGTTACTAAGTCGCTCTCTAACAAGAAAGTAAAATCAGCCTGGGCGTAATCAATTTCGTTTTCACGAATGTAATTGATATATGTAAACTCTTGAAATAGATCAAAGTTACTGTGTGAATCAAGATAGGCTGGATTCGTTGGGATGAGTTCCAGTGGACCAGCGACATCAAAGCTAAAACTTGAATTTTCGGTGTTGGTGATATCCCCCCACCACGTACTCGACTGCAACGTTTCACCTTTAGCATCCGATTTACCAATTACAAAATCAGCAGACCATGTATCCGCCTCATATTCAACGGTAAAGTTAAGCGCATCGGTTTGCATATCAGGTTTACGCAATACCGCATTGTTAAAAAGTGGTGCAAGTCCAGCACCTGATGCACGCGATGTTGCTTGAGTAACAATGCCGTTTGCATTTTCAACTACCGAATCACCTTGCATTTGGCCAAAACCAACAATGGCAAACATCGCTGAATTGACGTGATCGTTCTTCAATTCAAATAAATTGTAATTTAAGTTAAACGATAAGTTATCGCTTGGCGCGTATTGCAATGTCAGTTGAGAGCTTGCACGCTCGCGATCTTCATCGAATAAAATAGATGACATAGCGCCATAAGAGCTACGCTCTACGCCATTAGAATCAGTAAACGTGGCGTTTCCAGCGGGGCCAAAATTCGACAAGGTTTCGCGGTATACCTTTGACTCTTCATTGGAATACGCGAGTAACACACCAAACGTTTCGCTGTCATTCTTCCAACTGCCTAACGCTGAATACGCAGGCGACCAGTCTTCAGCATTGTTGTGATACATGCCTTCAACCGACGCAAATACAGTCCCAGCATCCATATCAAGCGGTTTACGGGTTTTAAGATTAACCGTACCGCCCATCGCGCCTTCATTAATATTAGATTCAACGGATTTATACACATCCATGCCAGCAATCTGCTCCGACGCTAACATTTCAAAGTTAAAGCTGCGGTTCATACCGCCCAAGTCAAACCAACCAACGCTTGCTACATTTTGACCGTTTAATAGCACCATACTGTGCTCAGGCGCCGTACCACGAATGGTTACTCCGTTCACTTCACCAAATGTTCTAACAACTGTCACACCAGGAATACGTTGTAGTGCATCACCGATGTTTTTATCGGGAAACTTACCAATATCTTCAGCTGAAATTGAGTCGACAACAGCATTGGCAAAGCGCTTTGTATTGAGTGCTTTGGTTAAACTTCTGCGAATACCACGCACTTCAATGGTCTCAATGTTGTCATTTTCAGCCAGTTGTTTGCTCTCTTGCGCTGACAAATTAAAGGTCATGGCACAAAGCGCTGCACCAATACACAATGACAGGCGCGTTGCTTTTAGTGTTACCGCAACAGGTTGGTTAGTCTTCATCTTGTTGTCCTTATTATTATTTATAAGTTTTCAAATGTTATGTGGTCTCACTGCCGCTAACCAACTGAAATATCTTTGCATTCTCAGTCAACTCGCTCCGTCAAAGCACTGCCTTCTCCCCAGACGCATGCAATTGCCACTTTAGTTTATTTGTATTAGTAAATTATTTTGATTAATTATTTATTAAATCATTTTGACTAATTGTCAAGCAATTCTCATTCTTTTTGTTTAATTTCTATAAAAGTGACGCAACATACTTTGCGGCACAGACACGGCTTGAGTAAGCACAAATGTAAGTCGCCAGTTCTGTATAGTCCGTTAGTTCGTAATCAGAGCGCATAGCAATCACCACTACTTGCTTGCCAAAGCGTTTTAGCGCGCGTTGTACTAATTGCTTTTGCTCCGCTACATCAAAGCTTTCTCCGGGTAACGGATAATCTTCGGTAACAATTACAAGCGGTGTTGAAATTGTCTCATCACAACCTTCAAGCAACGTTAAAAACTCATCAAAAGGTAATAAGTTTACTTTACTTGTGCGCTGTTGTAGGCCCTGAATAATGGTATCTTTTGCAGATCGGGGATCGTTTGGCCCAATACCTCGACTATTTACTAAGCTGTCATATTTTTTCGGATGCGCGGCAAAGGTGAGAGTAAACTCACGACCCGTAAGTGGCCAATTACCCGCCTCATTCCGCAACACCGAAACGCTACTGCTAACCGCCGTTTCAATTAACGCTTGAATATCGTCTGCAGTTAAGTGCTCCGGCGTTTTTACAACATTGAGCTTGTCGTATTTAAACGACAACACATGGTGTAACCGTTCGTTTATCACGGCTTCAGCAAGTTGCCCTGATTCAACTGCGTGGATCACCCCATTTAACGTAGCAAGTTGCAGCGCTTTATAATCAGTTGCACTGTTTTCATAGTGCTCTTCGCTTAGCATCACTAAATGCGCACCTGCTTTTAACGCTAAAATCGCGGCTTCAGCAGGTTGGTAGTTTTTACGCATTGCCCACATATTCATACTGTCGGTTATGATCAGTCCATTAAAGCCCATTTGTTGCTGTAGCAAGTTGGTTAGGATTTTTGATGACAATGTTGCAGGATAAGTATCGTCAAGCTGTGGGAAGCGAATATGGCTTGTCATAATCAGCGATACACCGGCATCAATTGCCGCTTGAAACGGTAACAAATCACCCTGTTGCAGTTCGCTCAACGTTTTGTCGACGGTTGGCAAACATTGATGGGAATCACTATGCGTGTCGCCATGACCCGGAAAGTGTTTTGCCGTTGCCAAATTGCCGCCGCGTTTAATACCCCTAACTGCTGCTGCAACATGCGTTGCGACCTGCTTAGGCGTTTCTCCAAATGAACGCAAACCAATAATCGGGTTATTTGGATTGGTGTTAACGTCAGAGCAAGGCGATAGCAGTGTGTTGTAACCGATTTCATGCATTTGTTCAGCAAATACCTGATACATTTGCTCAGTTAGCTCTGGTTTATTGGCTTTGCCAAGCGCCAAATTTCCCGGTCCTAAATCGGTGTGCTTGGCTAAAATCCCCCACGAGCCTTCTTGGTCAACACACAGCAATAAGTGGGCATCGCACGCACGTAACTGGGCTTGGTGTTGCAGTTCGTCAGCTAATGTTTTCGCATCTTTAGGTGTGGCAGCGTTGTCATCGGTAATATAAAAACCACCCACATGATGCGATTTCACCAACTGTTTCGCATAATCAATATCGGGCCCAGCAAATGCCAATACAAACAGCTGCCCAATTTTTTCAGCTAACGTCATAGTGCTAATTAGCTGAGTTACTTTACTGTTATTATTCATGATTTCTCCAAATTTAGGCCGCAAGAGACCGCTTTTATGAATTAACATAAAAGTAAAAACATTGGTTAAGTGAAACTTTTGCTATTTGGCTTAGCGCTAGCAATCGCGCAAAAGCCAAAATCCGTTAAGCAACCTTGGACGTAGTAACGTCGAGTGCTGTTTTTGCGCCCGTGATTAAACTGACTAAGTCTTCTTTCGTAACATCACAAACAGATACATCGGCAACAGATTGTCCTTGATATAGCACTACTGCCCTATCACAAGTATCAATCACATGCTGCATATTGTGGCTGATCAGAAGCACTGCCACCCCTTGCGAGCTAATCACATTTATTAATTCATTTACCTGAGCACTTTGCTCAACACCTAGGGCCGCAGTCGGTTCATCCATAATCACAATGTCCGCGCCCCAATTGACCGCTCTGGCAATAGCAACCGCTTGTCGTTGCCCCCCAGAAAGTGATTGAATTTGCGCCTGAAAGCTTGGAATACGGCTGTTTAAGCGATTAATTGCTTTTTTAGCGCGCTTTTCCATGGCTTTTTTATCAAGCCAACCAAAGGCACGTAATAGCGGGTTTTTATGCTTTATTTCACGGTTCAAGAATAGGTTATCGGCAATATTAAACTCTGGCACCATGGCGAGGTCTTGAAACACCGTTTCAATTCCCGCATCACGCGCTTGCTCTGGGTTGGTTATGTGTACGGTTTTATCATTCACCAAAATACTGCCGCTGTCGGGCGCATGAATGCCTGATATGCAGCGCACCAATGTTGATTTACCCGCGCCGTTATCACCTAACAAACCCACCACTTCACCTTTGTTGATTTTAAAGCTGACATTTTTTAACGCAGTTACTGCACCAAAGCTCTTTTTAATGTCTTTTAATTCCAGTGCAACTTGATCTAATGCTGTTCTAACCATTTTTAATCTCCTTAACACCAATTGCTACGGCAACAATTAATATTAGGCCTCGAGCTATCATCTGTTCATTGGTCGAAAAGCCAGATAAAATCAAACCGTTATTAATTAAGCCCATTAACCATGAACCAAGCACCGCGCCAATAATACACGCGCGCCCGCCAAATAAACTCGTGCCACCAATGGCAACTGCAGCAATCACGGTAAGCAAATCTGCCTCGCCTAATGTATAGCGCGCGCCATGTAAGCGACCCGCATATAAAAGCCCTGCAAGCGCTGCTGCCATAGATGAAATGACTAAGGCATAAATACGAATGCGCGTTACCTTAATCCCCATAGCAAGCGCCGCTTTAGGGCTGCCGCCAACCGCCAAAAGGTGTCTGCCAAAGGCCAGTTTGGTTAATGCCACATAACCAATCGCAGCAATAACAACCGTCCATACTAATAACGATGGAATGCCAAATAATTCGCCTGCGCCAAAAAATCCGGTAAAGCTACTATTAATAATGGGTACCGATTCTAAATTAGTGAACTGACGCGCAAGCCCTGTGATAACACCCATTGTGCCAAGTGTGATTAATAAAGAAGAAACCTGTAATCGCTCAATTAAAAAGCCATTTATTAAACCGACAAACAAGCCTACGCACATTGCGCCAAGTACCGCCAATGGTATCCCGGTATACTGCAACAAAACCGCACCGACCAATGCTGATAAGGCCACCACGGCGCCAATAGATAAATCGATATGACCCACAGCGAGCGCAAATGTTAAGCCAACAGCCATCACGGTAATAGGCGCTGTTTGACGAATAATATTCATAAAATTAGTCAAACTAAAAAATGCGGTGTCATGCAGTACAACGGCAAAAAGCAATAACACGGCGACGAAAATATAGTAAATAAATAGTTCGCGCTTAAAGGCGTATTTAACGACAAATTCGGCAATGCGCGATTTTGTCTCTATGGTAGTTAAGTCACTGGCACTCATTATTTTTCCTTATTGTTTTAGTGCAAGGTCAAGCATTTTAGGCAATGGCGCTTTAAATGCTTGTTGCCAAATATCAGCAATATTGTCTTTCGTAACAGCATCATATGGCACCAAAGTAAAGTGCGGTGCAGGTAGGTCTAATGTTGCTAATGCACCTAACTTAGCCATCGTTGCGCCAATAACATAAGGCCTATCGGATATGGTTGCGAGCATGTTGCGCTGCATCGCCATATCGAGCAAATTATTAACGCCAAGGTCGTGTGTTACTACTTTAATATCGCGATTACCAAATGAACGCAGTGCCTCAATAACACCTTCTGCTGCGGCATCCCAAGATACATAAATCACATCCAGATCAGGATGTTGCAAAATCATTGCCGCGGCGATTGCACTTGTTTCATGCTCTTTAACAAAGCCTTTTTCGACAACAATTTTATGACCCGCTAAGGTGGAAACTTGTTTACGAAATGCGCTATCGCGATTATTGGTAATAAAGTACTTTGCATCGTGAAAAATCATGCCTATTTTGGCGTTCTCACCAAATGCTTGTTGAATACTTGTTGCTGCAGCTTTGCCCATTCCGAACATATCGTCGGTTACAATGCCAACATACTCTTTGCCATGGCGAAAGCCTGGTATTGGGTTACTCAACAGTACTAACTCTGTACCTGCATTGATGGCTTTTTGGTAACTTTGCTTAGTGCTTGTGCCATCAACACTGAGTGATAACAAAATGTTAGGTTTTAACGCGGTGATATTTTCAAGATCAGCAACTTGCTTGGCCGGATCAAACTGTGCATCAGTACTGGCAACCACTTTAATGCCAAGCGCTTCAAAAGTATCGCTCGCACCACGAGATACTGCGCTTATCCAAGGGCTTGCACCATGCCAAGCCATAGCAGCTGTAAGCGATTTTTGTTTAATCTTTTGGGCTTGTTCTTTGCTTATCGTAATTGATTTTGCTTGTTTTGCCTGTTGCCAATCGATATTTTGTTCATCGGCGTGAGTTGGCATGGCGAAAGAGATGAGTAATCCCGCGGTTATTGGGATTAGTTTTTGTAATTTCCTAATATTTCGCCAAATTGGCTGTCCTTGCTCTTTCATTTTTGAATTCTTTTTATACAATGGATTTTGTTATATTTATGCAAATGGTTAATTATGTCAAATGTTTTGACTAATTAATTCTGGCGAAAAATACCAGTTAATAATTGCACATCCATCATTACTCAATATATCATCGTTTAAACTTCTGAATTTTGGGATAAAAGCAGGACATTTCTTTTGAAAGGATCAAACGCAAAGCAAAATAAAGCGCTTAATTTACGCTTAGCCCTGTCCCAAATTGTTGCTTTGGGTCCAATCTCCCGCGTTGAGATCGCTCGAAATACTAATCTGACCAAACAAACAATTACCAATATGGTTGAAACCTTATTGGAGCATGATCTGGTGTCTGAAGTTGGCATAAAAAAAGCCGAAGGTGCCGGTAAACCCTCAAAAATGCTCTGTTTTAATGAGAAAGCGGCGTATTCGATTGCCATTCGCATTATGGAAAATGAGTTGTTTGTGGGTATGTTTAAACTCAATGGTGACTGCATCAATAGCTTAACTACGCTATTTTCACCTAATGAGCTGGTGAGTAAAGCCACTTATTTAGTTAACACCTTAGTTAATATTGAAAATATCGATAGCAGCAAGGTGCTTGCCGTAGGTCTTGCCATGCAAGATAGCAATAACTTTGCATTAGATGCGCACAAAGTAGCAAAAGAAACCCAAGTCGCCCTTGCCGAAAGCCTAAACTTACCTGTTGCGTTAGAAAGCACCGCATCGGCGTGTGCCGCATACCAAATGCTGTTTGGTGAAGCTCAAACGCTGCAAAGTTTCGTTTATGTACATATAGGTAATCGAGTTGAATCATCCGTTGTTTATAACCGCGACATTTTGCTAGGTCAAAACGGCCTAACAGGTGCGTTAGGCGATATATTTGTTACTCCCGAAACGGATAACGATACTGGCGAACTAGGCCGTTTAAATGACTTTTCATCGCTTAATTCATTAAAAGCGGCGCTCAATATTGATAATCAAAAGCACGATGATTTCTTAGCGAATTTAACTGCTGATAATAAGCTTCTTGAAAGTTGGGTTAATCGTGCGGAAGAACCAATGCGCATCGCGATTCATACAATAGAGTCTATTTTTAATAGCCAAACGATTATTTTAGGCGGCGATATAAACGAATGGTTACTCGATACCTTAATTAAGCAGCTTCGCCCTTACATTCCAAGCATCGCACAATATGGCGAGCGTCAAGTTATCCGCTTAATTAAAACCCCAGAAGTTAGCCAAATCACGCAAAAAGGTATCGCTACGTTACCACTTTATGCGGCATTAGGCTTTGAGAACCATCATATTCTTTACTGCCCAACCGCGCTACAAGCAACTCCTTTGCAGGCACTTATTTACGCGTTAGACGCATAAAAAAACACTTGCTGGTTGAAGGCAAGTGCTTTTATGGTTGAGATACTGTAACTGTAAAATTATAAATATTATTTATGACGAATTAAGTATGTCGCTAATGCTGCAACTGAGCCGATAACTACCGCACTTGCCATACCTGCACCCACTAATGTGCCAATGGTTGCGCCTAATGCAAAAATTGCGATACCACCCTCTACAAGGTGTGAAACGTCAAAATCGAATGTTGTGTTATCTGCTGTTGTCATGGTCTTAATCCTGTTGTGTTGATGGGTTTAGTATAGGCAGATCCATCAACTGAAAATTGGCTTTGTGTTTAGCGGTAAATTTAAGTGATATTTGGTAAAAGCAGGGGATAAAGCGTGTACAGAGTTAAAAATAAAAAAGGCGCAAATCTAGTTACTTGCGCCTTTTCACTCAAACACCAAAGCGTGTTAGGTTTTTAGTTGACCCAATTGTTTGTGTTTCTCTTCAACTAAATGTGTTAGTTGTTGCGCCGCTTGTTCAACGGTATCGGCCAGCTGTGACAGTTCTGCTGCGGCATCTGAAATACCCGTCATATTGGCACTTAAATCTTCGGTTACTGCACTTTGCTCTTCCGCGGCTGTAGCGATTTGCGTTACCTCATTTGAAATAAGGGCAAGCTCATCAACCATTTCACCCATTTGCGACGCGGCTTTAGCACAGTGCGCCATCGCATCGCTGGCTTGCGATACTGATTTTTCGATAATTGATTCAGATGTGCCAACCTCACTTTGTAGGTTATCGATCAATTGGCTAATTTCATTGGTTGATTCTTGTGTTTTCGACGCGAGCGAGCGAACCTCATCAGCAACAACCGCAAAGCCTCGACCTTGCTCACCTGCACGCGCAGCTTCAATTGCCGCATTTAATGCTAGCAAGTTGGTTTGTTCTGCAATCGAGCGGATCACATCAAGAATATGCGTAATATCATTGCTGCGCTGAGCAACGGCAACAATTGATTCTTTTGCACTGCTTACATATTCGGTCATGGTTTCAACCGAGTGAGATGCAGCCACAATGCCCTGTTCGCTCTCTTTTACCTTTAAATTGGTATTGTTTGTGGTCATCGCAGCACTTTCTGATGAGCGGGCGACTTCACTGGCGGTCGCACTTAATTCATTAATCGCCGTAACAACACTATCAATTTCCATATGTTGCATATTTACTTTGGCTTTTATTTCCTGCGCAGCCTGTGATGTATTTGCCGATTGACTAAACGAGTTATCCGCCAACTCTTTTAAGCCATCAACCATAGTACGCAGCTTTTGCGTAAACATATTAAAACCAGCCGCCAGAGAAATTAGTTCTTCGTGTTGCGTAACCGTTAAGTTCACGGTTAAATCCCCTTCACTGCTGGCTAAGTTTTCAATGCGCTGTTTTATATCGGTAATTGGCTGGATAATAGTGCGTAAAATGACGATTGAAATCGCAATTGCAATTACCGACACCAAAATACCAATAAACATCATGGTGCGGCCTACTGACGCCGTTGCTTTAGCCTGGCTTTGTGCAAGTGCTACCGCGTTTGCCAATGCGACATTTTTAGGTAATTCTAAAATTAAGCTCCAAGTAGTATTAGCCACTTTGATATTGATTGGCATAGAAAAAACCAAATTCTCACCAATCTCAATGTTATCTTGGCGCTTGCGTATTGCCATAATGTTTGTCGCATCGCCATTGGTCAGTGACTCGCTTAACGGGCGCGCCAGCTTTTTATAGTGACTTGAACCCACAACTAAACCAATATCACTTAAAATAGTCACTTTGGCTTGCCCATTGTAAAGGCTTCGCGAAATGCTTTCGGTAAGTGATTGGAATTTAGGTAAATTAATATCACTGCCTACCAAACCAATAAATTTATTATTGCTGATGATTGGCACTGTCAGTGACGTCATCAGTTCAGATTTGCCGGGCTCAATCTCATAGAGATATGGTTCCATAATACATGGTTTGCGCGTATCCATGGCACACAAGTACCATTCACTTTCTCGAAAACCGAATTCATTTTTTGCCTGTAAGTATTTTTCAGCAGCATCTTCAACTTGGTGTTGCAATAAGCTGCCATCGTTTTCACGTGTAATGTAAATTTCTAGCGTACCGGCTCCTGGCACCGAGTGTGTAAATCCAGTGGTAAATTCACTATCACGTTGATCATAACCATTTGCTTCAAACTGCGCATAAATGGACGAAATATCGGGGTTTTTAGCAAGGGCACCGCGTGTCATTTGATAAACACTATCACGTGATAACGGAGAATTTTCTGCAGTATTGGCCAAGCCACCCGACAAAGTTAATGGAATTTTGTATTCTGTATTGATGTAGCCCGCAATCTCCGTGGCATAAAATTGCGTTTTAGCCATTAATTTATCGTTTATTTCTGCAAGCAATACGTCCTGTACTTTAGCGCTTTGCGTATCATTATTAGTGTTTAATTGAGACCAACTAATAGCAACCAAAGTAATAACCAGTAAAGCCAAAGTTATTGAGATAAACGCTATTAGTTTTGTTTTAATTGAGAGGTGATGCATAGATGTAGCGACTCTTTTGTTTTTATACTCAATTAAATATAGTCAAACATCAGAGAAATAAGAAGTTTTTTGCGCTAAGTGGCGACTATTTGAGCAAACGTATCAACGGCAAAGTTACTGCAATTAACTAATGCGATGTTAAATAACAAAAATACGGTTCAGCTAAATGTTTTTGACGTGTTTAATAGGCTTTGCTATCTGCTGCTTTTAGCTTGTTTTCTGACTAAAGTCGCAACTTTTCACATAAGCAAACCAGGGGGCGTCAAAACGCGATGATTGCACTTTTGGTGCTTCAACTGCAAGCAAAATCCCCATCGGCTGAGCAAGGTATTTTTCAACAACCACTTGCTCGCGATAGTCCACAATATAAGCAAACTTTTGTAACAATTGAGTACGCTCGGCTGCTGACGTTTTTTGCCCTTTTAACTCTAAATAACGAGCATGAACCCAAGCGAGTAACGCATGTGACCGTTCGTTTGGAAATGCCTCTGCTTTTCTTGAAATAGGCGCATACAAACGTTGAAAATTAGTAAGCTGCTCTTGAATTACAAACGTCAGTAGCAGATACATGCCAGTGTTAATATTACCCGCACGTTTATTGATTGAGGTATAGTATTCAAGTGCGTCTCTAAAGCGCTGCTCTGCAACACTAATTTTGCCCTGCTCTAACGCTATTAAACCTAAATTGTGGCTTGTCATCCCCATCATATTTACATTGCGGCTTGCCTTCGCAAGCTTAAACGAGTATTCAAACAGGGATTTAGCGCGTTCTAAGTTGTTAACCTCACGAACTACCAACGCCAAACTGTTGTTTAATATTAATTTTAATCGGTCATTTTTAGCATGCTGATACGAACATTCAAAGCTCAACTGAGCATCTTCCAAATAATTATTTTTTCGCAGCCAAATGCCAAGTGCACTCGTTACTGTGGTGATATTCTCAGTAAAATACGGATGGTTATGATGCTCAAACAAGTCTTCTACCGCCAAATAAAGCTCGTCTAATTTATCTAACGGTAATGCAGCTCGCGCTATCAGTATATTTAAGTCAATTTGTTGTTGTGTTGTTTTCCCAGTAGTTTGCTGTAATTTAGTTAAAATTTCATAACTTTTTGAGGGTTTAACTGTTAAATAATCCTTGGCTTCTTGCAGCTTTTCATCAATGGGATCTGCTCTCAATAACGTTGAAAATGTAATTATCAGCAAAAAAACAAAGCGCACAGTCAAACCCCATTAGGTACTACAAAAATTAAACCCAAGCCTATTTAGGTATAACACATAGCATCAATAAACTTTATAACTCTGGCAAATTATTTTCATAAGGTTTACCAGTAAACTCTGCCATATTTTTACACACGTTTAACGCTAGACCTCGCTCTTTTGGATTTGCAACCGCAACATGAGTACCATCGTTTAAAACCATATAAACACGGTACCTCTGAGTTGCGGCTTGAGCAGTCATTGCTCTAAAGCCCTTTACGTCTGTGAGATGATAAATACGGTCAAAAACGGTGTATAGGTTACTTGCCTTAAGCTGAATGGTTTGTGAGCTTAAATTCATACGGCAAACATAGCCGCCAAACACGCCAAGCCAGCCCAGCCAACAAAAAAAGCCTGATACCCAAATTGGTAATGACCTAACGGAATCAGAACCTAAAACACTTACAATACCAACAAGTAAAATCACTAAACTCAGCAATCGTAACAATAACTTAGCAATACCTGTAACGCGATAAACCGCTTCATCATTAGATAATTTGTTAAAGTACATTAAAGCACACCATACTTAACCAATGCGCCGAGCACGGTAAAAAAGAAAAAGGGCAGTGACAACCTAATGATTGATTTACGATCCCATATTTCAATATACACATCGTTTTTATCATTAAGAGTTTCAGTTTGGTCGAGTGGCGTAATATCAAAAGCCTGCATATTGTCAAAACTAAGCGGTGTTTTGCTAGGCCAATTTGAGATGTTTTCTGTTACAGGCAACTTATAGTGCAAAGAAAAAAACGCCAACAAAGCGTAGGCATCTTGATAGTCATCGAATACGTAGTTTTGCTCTGCCACGGTTATTTGATACGGGCCTTTCGTTCCAAGGCTGGTTAATTCGCATGTCAGCGCACTAAAAGGTGTTATCGCACTTCGTTTTTGAAAAAAATGCCAAAGTGATGTTGATAAATAAACTTGTTGGGTGGCGCTATCAAACTCTAGTAATCGCTTTCGGCCGAATAGCAGCAATGAAATGCCACAAAAGAATATGGCCGAAACGATAAAAGCGAGTCCGCTTGTTTGATGCAATGCAATTGCCATCACCACACTCGCAATACCAGGCACAAGCGCAACCAATGCAAACAATTTGGAGGTCATTTGACGTCTTGATGGCAACGTAGTATTGCCATGTGCCGTTATTTTTAGCAAGCGTCTGACCAATTTGGGCAGAGTGTGATAATCCATTATTTCAACCATTACAATTGAGACTATTGACTCTGAAACTAGTCATGAAGAGAAACAGAGCCAAGCTTAATATCGACAAAGGTTAACACAAACAGTGCATTAACTGGCTAAAAAGTTACTAAGCGCAATTAAACGACCCTACAAAAGCGTACGTTAAATAATTAACTAACGCGCTAATAACCAAAAATGGCAGCGTAAAAGTAATTTGTTATGCCGAGATCAGGTTACTTAACCACTCACAAAACAAGCGAGCGGGAAGCGTCGCCAACGCGCTTTTATTAGGAATGTAATAACAGAGATCAGACGCAACAGGCAAAGTAGTTAGCTCACACAATTCTCCGCGTGCCACATAACTTTTGGCTAATGTTTGTGAGCAAAACACGTACCCGCCATGAGCAATGGCCTGTTGCAAAGCAAAAAGCTCTTGATCGTACTGGGTTAAGGCTAACGCTTGCGTTATGCCATTTTGGTTACACCACTCAGTTAATGGCACAGGCGGCAAATCGGGATTTTTCCATTTACAGGTATAAATATGACTTAACGACGCTAAGTTGTTTTGCTCGCCTGCCGATTTTGCGCGATACATATTAAATACATCGCACTGCAAAATATCTTGGCTATTCACCATGCGTTTATCGCCTAAACGAATAGCCACAGCATATTGATTATACTCAACGCTCTCTCCCGTTGAAATCGCAACCTCAATATCACCATGCTTTGCGTTAAACTCTGCGAGCGACGGTAACAACACCGAGGCAGCAAATGACGATGTCGTGTTCACATTAACCAACTTACCAATATGCGTGATTTCATCTAACGCCTGTGCAATTGTTTGAAAACCGGAATTGGTTGCTTGTGCTAAGCGTTTTCCTAATTCGGTCAATTCTATTTTCCGCGTTTTACGCACAAATAATTGGGTATTTAAACGCGCTTCTAGCTTACTTACATGATGCGAAATTGCAGTTGGCGTTAATGCAAGCTCACTTGCTGCTAGTTTAAAACTGCCATGACGCGCCGCCGCATCAAATGCTTTTAACGCTTGTAACGATACTTGCAACGCCTAATTCCACCCTTTCTATAAATAAGTTTTACTCACCTATAAATGATATCAAATCGTTTGTCCAAAGCCACCTAGAAACGCATTATTCAACACACATTTTTAATAAAGGAAACATCATGACCACAATACTACACATAGATTCAAGCGTTAGAGCGATAGATAACGATAATCCCGCACACAACTCACTGTCTAAAAACATTGCTAAAACATTTTTAGACAGCTGGCGAGAAAGCAATCAGATAGATGAATATATTTACCGTGATGTAGGTGTAAATCCACCTCATTTTATTTCCCAAGATTGGATTGGCGCCGTGTTTACGCCAAGTGACAAAAGAAGTGCAGCGCAACACCAACAATTACAACTGTCAGATACCCTAATTGATGAACTAACGCGCGCCGATATCATTTTAATGTCAACACCTATGTACAATTACGGCATGCCAGCACAGTTAAAAGCATGGTTCGACCAAATCATTCGCATCAATAAAACGTTTGATTTTGATTTAGCCCGTGGCGATCAACCTCTAAGACCTTTACTTAGTGGAAAAACCTTAGTACTGATCACCTCGTGTGGCGAGTTTGGTTTTGGTAAAGGCGAAGTAAACGAAGCGCACTCACATCTCACACCACATATTCAAACCTTATCGAAATATTTAGGGGTACAAGCAATGTTTGAAATTGCCTCTGAGTATCAAGAATTCAATGATAAAAGACACCAAGATTCTGTTGCTAAAGCGCATCACGATGCAGCCAAATTGGCAAAGACTCTAAGCACGCAACGACAGGAAATACAGCATGCCAGCGCAGTTTAATCAAAATCACATAAGTGCCATAATTTCGCTCGCAGAGAAAAACGTGGCACAAGCTGGATTACCTTTTTCTGCCATGATTCTTGATGACAAAGGTGAAATATTAAGTACCGGTGTGAATCAAGAATCACAATGTCACGACTGCACGGCTCACGCGGAAATTCAAGCCATTCGAGCCGCAACGAAAAAATGTCGCCGCTTGAGTCTTGAGGGCAGCATATTAATTGCCTCGGGTGAACCATGCGCCCTTTGTTATATGGCTATGTATGTGGCGAAAATATCGCATATCGTGATTTTAACCGACCGATATCAAGCAAGCGCCTATGGGTTTAACTATCTCGCGAGTTACGACAACATCAATGCACAATTACTCGATAATTTTTCCATAACCTACTTGCAAAACAGTGATGCAATAAGTCCATTCGAGCTATATCGAAAGACACTAAATCAAGGTTAAAAAAGGCGCATTAAGCGCCTTTTTTAAGTTATGTTTATGAGTACGATTTATCCTTGGCAAGTAAGCCATACATCGCTGAGTCTGAAATTACCCCATTAATTTCCCAACGCTGTCTTAACAAGCCTTCTTGCACAAAGCCTAAACGCGTTAGCGCTTTTGCTGATGCATTGTTGTCAGGGTCAATTTCAGCTTCAATTCTCCTTAAATTCAACTTATTGAAAGCATAATCAATCAGCGCATTTGCAGCTTCTGCTACTATGCCTTTTCCCCAAAAGTCACGACTTATACCGAAACCTATTTCTGCGCGTTTAGATTCGTTGTCGATACTAAATAGCATGATCTTACCAATCAATGTATTGCTGTCTTTCAAAAAAACACCTAACGTTAATGAACTGTTTTCACTCATTGCTCGTGTGCTACTGGTTATAAATTCATGTGCCTGAGACACCTCTCGCCAAGCTTCGGTGTTCCAGTATTTCATAACAATCGGGTCGGAAAAAATAGTAAATAGTGAGTTGGCATCGTCATCTGACAATGCTTTTAATATTAAGCGTTCGGTTTCAATTTTAATCTTGTTCAATAGCATTACATCCTTTCTAATTTCCATAAAGTTAAGGGGAAAACAATCACGTTCTAGGCTAAAACCAACGACAACCCAGTTAACCAAATTAATTGTGCACCATAAGATAAACGCTGATGAATGCCGGGGTTTGTTTGCTGATTAATTGCACGCGTCATAGTCAGCAAAAATACAACAGCCGCGACCACCATAATCCAAGAAAACACCTTAAAATGCTGCGAAATGACATCACTGGTTGGGCTAAGTGCCACCAGTATTGGCGCCACAAGTAACGACAACAACATCACAATGCCTGCAACTGTGTGTATTTTGCAGTTAAACGAAGGATTTTCAGTAAAAGGGTCAGCATCCATCGGGAAATAACCCGCAACCCAAGTCGCGAGGCCATGTGCAATAACACACCAGCCAGCACCCGTGACTAGCAAAGATACGTTTGGTAACTGGATTAAATACCAGCCAAAAAAGCAAAAAAGTAAACCCAATGGGTAATTATTGATACGGGGTGACAATTTTTCTGTTGGACAACCCGCAGCACCAAGCTCACTGCAGAACTGCTTAGCATGGTTGTAACCCGCATAATATCGCCCAGCAATAAACACACCTAACACAATCCAGACCGTTGCAATAAGCCCTGAATAAACTGCCACTTTTTCAAACATAAACCACCTTCCTGTGTTATTTCAGTTCCATTTATTTACACTTTCTAATGTCGTTTTTAAAAAGCGTTATTTGCTATGCGTATTTTGCCAAACCATTGGCACAAAACGAATTCCATTTACACTCATTTGAGAGCCTGTTGCCACAAAACCTTGAGACTCATAAAAAGAAACCGCATTTAACGATGCTTTTAAACTTACTTCGTCTGCGTGTGACGTTGCCATTAGCCGTGCAAGTAATGCTTTACCTACGCCCGTTGCCTGATACTGATTATCGACAAACAAGTGCGTTATACCAATTCTGTTAAGTATGAGATCAGGGATAGCGCTGGATAAATGAAATGATAACAAGGCGGAATTTTTCTTATGTAGTTGTTCTACATTGATAAATTCTAACGCATTTAGCATGATATTTAGTCCGCTAGGATGATCAGCTACTTAAGTGAATTGGTATTATGTAATTGCCCTCTCGCATTGCAGCAAAACCAATAAGCTTATTGTAAATCGACGCTTTAACGCTTTGATACTCACTGCGATTGAGCACAGTATTAATGTCTGATTGAATGCTAGCAACATACGCGTTTTGCCCGTTGGATTCTAAATACGGCAAAATCGATTGTTGTGATACATCAAGCACTAATGTCGCCAGACTACTGGCATCACTCTGTGTTGCTGTTTCAAATGTTATTTTCTTAAACACGACTCATCCCTTTTGTGTTTAACCGCATAAAACAATAATTACTCAAGTAGCTGCTTAATACTTTTGACTACAAGGTCGGCATCGGCGATATGAAGATGATGCTTGTTTGACTTTGAATACACGATTGCGCTTTGACTCGAAAGCCTCAAAAAATCGTGTTCAGCGCCTGCGTAAAGCGTATCCATTTTTAGCGCAATTTCATCTGGTACAAAGGGCGGATCGTAGCGTTCATCCGATGCCTTAGCGCGTAACACGATAATCGGTTTATTTGCAAAACCGTCTGACTTAACCAGCGATTGATAGCTTGCGATATGGTCGACATTTTCCGGCACTTTTTTATACATTGGATCACGCACACTTTGCTCAAATTGATAGTAACGCGCTAAGTTTTCATCGTCTGTTTTAAAATTTTTCGGCCAGCGTGTTGCCATTGTATAAAAGTATCCAAATGGCGGAGGGTCGATAAATACCGCGCCTTTCACCTTGTCTGCATACTGGTTATTAAACGCTGTGATAATGTAAGAGGCGTAGGAGCCACCAGCAAAATAGTATGGTGGTTTAACATTGGCATTGTGCAGCAGCGCGTTAAGGCGTGTTGCCATATCAGTAACAGTAAACGGTACTGGGCCTTTTTCACTTTTACCTAACCCTGCACGGTCGTACAAACAAATACTAAAATCGCTGTGTAAACGTTTTACATTGTCGAGCCAAACACCATCAGAGCCTGAACAACCAAAACCTTGTTCAATTATGAGTGTCGGTTTATCGTTTTCATAACAGGTCAAATACAGCTTAAATCCACCAACATCAAATAATCCGGATTTTGTTGGTTTCAGCTCTTGCGCAATTGCAGTAACACTCATCACAAGTGCACATAACCCAGCAATAATCTTCATGTAAGTTCCCTAAATAACATGTTTTAGTATATTTTTTATTAGGCTCACGTGAGCACTACGTATTTCTTATCCAACCAATACTTAATATGTAACGATTACCTTTAATTACTTTAGAAACTCGATGTTCACATGCATCGGGGCGGAAAAATTTAATACGCTCACTGTCGTAAATCGGTGATGCACATATAAACTCACCACCTTGTTGTGCTTTTTTAAGCACGATATTCAATCGATAATGTTTGCCCGACGCAACGTTATCGGTATGCGCGGGTATTTCACTGCCGGTTGGGAATTTCAGTAGGTAAACATCAAATTTAATTGGCCACACGGCCCCACATAACAGCATTTTATCGTAGCCACTATTTTGACGCCCACGTTGCCAACGAAAAAGCCGTGTTGTAAACGGCATTTAACAACCAACCTTGCTGCTAACTAGGGACGATTTTGCCTGTAACGCCTGCTGATTTAATTCGCTAAGGCGCAAACTAAACTCAGTGCACGCCAAACTTTGTCCGTTCAAGCGTAAAAAATCGGGTTGCGTACTTGCAGCTTGAAAAGCAAACTTGTGCAATACGCGCTCTGACGCGGGATTATTATTGAGTACCTGTGCACGCAGTGTTGTTAAACTAAATTGCTGCGCAGCAACCTTAATTAGCTGCGCTACACATAAACTGGCGATACCTTGCGAGGTCATGTTTTTTGCTACGCGATAACCAATGTATGCTGTGTCACCTGTTATATCTTTTAAATTTGCGCGCGCCACAATTGCGTCGTTTTGTATCAATACCGTAGAATAACCGCTTTTCGAACGCATTGTTGCGTCAAGCACAGCAATATGTTTTGAAACGCCAACATTGGAATAAAAATCGGCATCTCTTGGTGCAATAAATGATTCAAACCACGCTTTATTTTCTAGTTCAAAGTCGAGTAACTGCTTACTATGACTGCTATTAAGGGTTTCAAATTTCATAAATCACCTTACTACCGCGCATCTGCTGCCTTATTGCACTTTGTTATGGCAATGCTCACAGCAGCAAAACAATTGTTATTTGAAAAATGATTTTTTACTCAACGAATTATTTGCTGCTTTCGATGGTTAAATACTTGTTTTTACCGAATGAAATGTAATACCAAGCGAAAAACATTGCTTCAATAATATTGTTAGCAAATGTGTTTTTAACAGTGATTTTTGTGCCACTTAATTCACTCACTTTCACCTCAGCACTGCTACACCAATCGATTTTTGCTTGAATAACGTGGGTATTCGCAGGCAGCGACACGGTTTGAGTTTTACCCCGTTTAATCACAGCAACTTGTTTACCATCGGCAAACAGTTTGTAATCTCGCGCCATATCTTGGAACTGTTTAGGTCGGAAAACTTCAATATCCATATTTATCCTTGTCTCACTAAAAACTACAGGTCATTAGCAAAAAAGCTTAGAGTAATTACCTAAAGACCTCTTTTTACTAATTTTTTTAGAATTTTAACAAGACAAAAACGTATTTACTATCGATTAAAAAAGGTTACGTTATGCGCTTGAAAAGAGGACTCAAGCGCTATTAGGTTTAAAGTAACAATTACCGAGTACGTTTTTGCTGAATATACTGATTTACCTCAGCAACAGGTGCTAACCAAAAGCCGTTTTTAGGATCTTTTAAATATACGATTAACTGATCTAATGCCTTGCTATCGATAGTGTAAAGCGCTCTATCACCAACTTCGTGACCGGCAAGTACTATCCACGCATCATCAAATCTAGCTCGCTCGATAATCGCCTTTATTTCTTCAAACGATTTATTATCAATATCAAACGCGCGGATTTGTGCTGTGTCATAATAATGCGGGTCATTTGCCGTTTCATCATTCCACGTTCTGCCATATTCAAATGACTTAGCGATCAGCGGCACATAGCTTTTTACCGATTCACCGCGGCCCACAAATTTATGACCACACGGATAGGCATAACCCACAGGCGCCACACCTGTAATTTGCTCAATTTGCTGTTGCGCTGTTTGAATATCTTTTTCGATAAATGGCAAATCGACTTGTTCTAGCCCTTTGTTCTTTTCCCGTAACCAGCGAAAATTGCCCGTACATAAATGGCTAGCACTGTGATTCGCAATTTCATGCCCCGCTTTAGCGGCGGCTTGCCACTTGGCTTCTTTGCCTTTCATTTGCACTGGCATCAAGTAAAACGTACCTTTAACGTTATGTTTATCTAAAATTGGCAGCCCAATATCAGCTTGGGAACGGCGCGCATCGTCAAAGCTCAAACTAACCGCATGTTGCGCGTTATTGGGGTAAAAATCGCCAGCAACTGAAGCGAAACTCGATAACGTTAAACAAATTGCAAAGGAAGAAATAAATCGCATAAAACACACTATAAAAAGAATAAGTTAGACACAAACTAACCAGCCATTTTAGGAAATACAAGTGAAAAAAATTTGTATAAACTGAGTTTTAAACACCATATTTTAATGCCCTTAAACACCGTAAAAATAATCTTTTGGCCTTTTCCCTTCACGTTTACTGTAAATAACAGATAATCAGTGGTTAACCGTGCATATTTTTGTATGAAATTTTTAAAAATCGCCTATAGTGTAAAAAATTTTTTTGGATAAATTTATGTGTCGTTTTATTGCGTATAAAGGTGAAGAAGTCACTTTAAACGATATTGTTATTTCGCCAACGAATTCGCTTATTGAACAAAGTAAAGATGCGAAAAAGCGCAAAAAGCCGCTCAATGGCGATGGATTTGGCTTAAGTTGGTACCCAACTCACAACGATCCTTTTCCCGCGCGATTTGTCAGCATTGAGCCTGCGTGGAGCAATCAAAACTTGCAACAAATTGCGAGCAAAGTGCGCAGCCAGTGCTTTTTTGCCCATGTTCGTGACGCATCTGTTGGTATGCCTGTCTCGCAAGCAAATTGCCACCCATTCAATTATCAAAAATACACATTTATGCATAATGGCCGCCTCGACCAATTCGCAAAATTTAGGCGCAATTTACTTAATCAATTATCAAATCGCGCGTTTGATTTAGTGAAAGGAAACACCGATTCTGAGTGCATTTTTGCCCTCTTTCTCGACACCATTGAATTTGCTGATAATTTGTCGACAGATGATCTCACTCAGGCGCTATATCGTGTCATTGAGAAAATTATTCAAATAAGACGCGAAGCAGATGCAAACACCAATGCATTTATTAACTTAGCAGTGAGTGATGGCACATCTATGGTCGCCACGCGTTTTGCAACCGACCGCGAAAGCCAACCCGCTTCATTGTTTTATAGTCAAGGTAAATTGGAAATTGCAGCAGGCAAAGACTTTAGTTTAAACGGAAATTCAGCGCAAAATACGGTAATCATTAGCTCAGAGCCTTTAACGAGTGAACCGCTTACAAGTGAAAAAAGCGATTGGATTAAAGTAGCACGTAACCACGCGGTGATTGTTGACGCACGCAATCAGGTTGTCACCCAAGCAATCCCAATCGATTACCAAACATAGTTAAGTAACTACTGAGATAGCTGTAGTAATTTATAGCTATCTCGTGAGTTTATTGATATCTAAGTCAAAAAGTAGCGATAAGCGAAATTTAATAATTAATAAAACAACTTCACTTAAGACATTCGGTTTATCATTCAAAATTGATTAGGGTTTGATATAAACAAAAAGGAAGCTTAGCGGCAGCGTTCTAGGTCAGAATTGAACGATTAGCGGTCTTTCAAAATTACTTTTCTATTTTGTCAAACTATGTTGCTTGCATAGTCAGAAGCACGGCCCAATCGCTCGTTTTTGTCCTGAGATAAAAGCTATAACCACTGCATTTTGTTAGTATTGGCAAATAGTTAAGAAGTTTGTTACAAATGAGTCATTCAGAAATACGCGCGACGCTGTGGTAGAAAAACGCGCGATTCGCTCGCTATAAACATGTTAGGTGCACTTGGAAATGCGGAGTTTAGTTTTAATTTTTGTACTTTTATCAGGGTGCGCAACAAAACCAAATGGCTGTAGTTTCGATCTGAAAGCTTGGGAAAAACCACTTGAGTTACCAGCTTTGTTAAACACAGATTTTAAAGCAGACATTAAAAATTGGCACAAAGCTGATAATGGTGATTTATTCTACTGTAAAAGTTATATCGCAGAAGGTATTTGTGGTGCGGAGTTTGAAATTCATTTTAAACAGCAAAACGGTACATATAAGTCCGAGGAAATAACGTGTATGCAATAGCGCACCTAACAAGTTAATCAAACAATGGACGCAAAACAGCAGGCTTGCGCTCATTCTTCGCTTAGTTTAGCCTGCTATTTTTCGACGTTTATTAAGGCGTTAGGTTTTCATAAGGTTTATCACTTAACTTCAAAGTAAAGATGAGGGAATATTATATGTCTAAGATCACAGTTGGCGAATTAATCAAAGAGTTAGAATTGTTCAATAAAAATGATACTGTTTGTTTTGGTCCAAAAGGACACTTTAGTTTTTATCGCACAAAAGACCGTGGAGGTGATGTTCAAATAGAGTTCAACGAATCTCCAGATATTGAGTATGCGTTGTTGCCTAATCACCCATTAAAGAATACAACCTAACAAGCGCCTTAAAAAATGGACGCAAAACGCTTGGCTTGCGCTCATTCTTCGCTAATTTTAGCCAGGCATTTTCCGTCTCTTAGGCGGGCGTTAGAGCTTTCTGGAGCATGGATGCGTTGCCAATATAAATTTAAATTAAATGGTCAAGTTAAACCGAATCAAAACACAGATTTTGAAATAGATGATTATCGGTTCGAGTTTGTTTTAAAAGATAACCTAATTGACTATATAGTTGTTTCGTTTCCTGTTTCACACCATGACATTCCTCAAGTTAAGGAAAGTGAAATACCCGGTGTAAATTTCAGCATAAACATAGTTCATCCTAGATGGGAAGAATTAGAAACAATCATGCGCCAAATAGAAGGTATGTGGAGCTTATGGGGTGTAGAATCAATAGATATTTCAGGGCATGAAATAGAGTGGATTCCTGAAAATGAATTGGAAAAAGAGCTAATTCAATTAAATAACTTCCAAGCCGGTAGGCACAAATTTACTCCTGATGAAATTGAACCAATAGGATTTGATTTGTTAGTTAGACCAATAATAACCGCCGTTAAAGATAAAAATCACGATGTAGTTTTATCCTTCTACAGAAGAGGAACAAACGACATTAAGCGAGAAGAATATATCGAAGCATTTTATGATTTTTACTTCATGCTTGAATCGCATTACGGTAATGGAAAAACTAAGAACACAGCTATTGAACGAGAAATGGTTTCCTCCTCAAAACTAGAGGTATTTATAAATAAAATACTTAGAGACCCTAAATATGTTTACTCTTTACCGTCGGAACTAAGGGCTAAGTACATTGCAGAGTACTCTTTGACATCATCAGAATTCATAAAAAAGATTGTCAAACTTCGCGGCTTTCTTCATCACCACAATACGAAACGTAAAGACGGATGGGATCCAGGTAAGCAAAGCGCATATAAATTGGAAGCCTTTATACTTCAAAATATTTGTATTAATGTGGCTATGGACATATTAAACAATAGTGTTTTTTCTGACCGTATAGTTAATGAATACAAAAACTTGTTTAGCAATAAAAAGCTCTAACAAGTCGTTAAAGTAGGACAAAAACAGTTGGCTTTTGCTCCTTCGTCGCTAATTTTAGCCAACAATTTTATTGCCTCTTAACGCGGCGTTACGACTGTCCGCTTTTGGCACAAAGCGGAAGTAACCCTCTGAATTTAATTATGTATCCGACAGTAATGAGCCAATAACGGTTGTTGATAAAACTATTATGAGCATACAAAATGCAAAGCAGAACCCCATTTTTAAAGGAGAATAGATTGGGATTAAAAGTAAATATGTATTCAGCCAAAACAACGAGCTCTTCATATACTTTAGATATCGAAACTCTTTCTATTGAGTTTGCAATTGGCACTATTTGTACTGTAATTGCTATTGCGGGTTATCAATCACAATTATTATTAATTTTTATCCCATTTCTTATTATTGCAATTGCCTGTTTTTCTCTAATTTTAAACAACATACATCAGTATTTTTCAGATAAGAAAAACTGCCAAGGTTCATCTACTAAAAAGTCAGATTAACTGATTTCACAAAGTCTATTGTATGGGGATAATTACCACAAACTTTGAGAGGTAACATTCGTTAGCTGTAGAAAGTTATTTTTGCAATTAATGGGGGAGATGTTGATTTTTTCTCTCACGACCGAATTTGACACCTTTGCGTCTGCCATTCTTGATTTAGTTAGGTTAGATAAATAACACGAAGCTAAGGACTTGCTAGAGTAAATAACTGGGCTTTTACATACCATTAGGGCTAGTTTTTCCTATTTGAACTATCATCAAAATTAAACAAGCCCTATGGTTTTTGTGTAGATAAAGGCGTGAGTGCTACTCGTCACTCCAGTCATCATCGTCATCAAATTTTTTGCGTTTAGATTTGTGACTTAATTTAGCTTTCGGTTTTTCCTTTTTTGCTTTCTTGTGTGCTTTATTCTTCTCAAGATAACTACCTTGATTTTGCTCATGCTTCATCGAAACTCTCATACGACCGTGTTACTTCATTGCGAGAACTATTTGCACTCGCTCTGTGGCTCACTTTATATAGCGCTTTTAAGTACTTGCGCCATAAGCGCACCTCGTATAACCCAGACTCAGCATCCACATTGATGTTATCAACAAAGTTTTGCTCCGCCTCGTTACTCGGTGCCAATTCGCCACAATACAAGCCGTTTAACGTATAGCCATAATTAATTAAAAAATTTGCCTCAGGAATAGTGAAAAAGCCAGCCCTATCGATGCCACCAGGAAAGTGTTCATCGTCATAAAATTTTCGACCACCTAATCTAATTTCAGCTGCCATATTTTTAATCTCAACATGTTATTAAATTAAACCTTGCCCGCATCAACTATTGATGCGCTCGCAAGTGAAAAATAGTTAAATTTTTCAAAGAAGAAAATCAAAAAATTATTATCGTGAAGATAAAAATTTGTAGTTAATAAAGGTTTGAAATGAATGGAAAGAATTTTCATTCTGAACGTTTAGTCACGTTTTAAGTGTGCATTTTATTTTATGAGCTCTACCCTTGCTATAAGATTTACAGATTCCGGTTGTATTTAATATTATGCCGCTTAACATATTCATTGGATATACCTTCTATTAAGACACTAAGTCCTTTAATATTAATGAGATAAAGTAAAATGGGAAAATAAAATGAAAGGTATTTTTATATGTTTGTTATTTATACTTTGCCAAGTAAGCTACGCCAATACTCTATATAGCAGAGCAAGTGAATGCACTGCTGACTTAGATGCTGAAGGAAAGGAGTTCAAAACCTCGGTCAATTACAATCGAAGTAAAGACGAGCAAGAACAACTAAATGCAGTAAGAAAAAAACTTTTTACTCTTATAAAAAAACAATTAAACAAATACCCAAATGGCTTGATTGAACAAAGTGTAATTTTTAAAAGTGACATTGAAACAAGGAAATTAATCGGTACCGTCGTTGTCAAACCGATTGCAAATTGCTCAGATAAAACCTATGAAATTAACGAAGATAACCTTCGCTTACTGAGTACACTTTTGTCTGAAAATACATTTCCTGCAATAAAATTCACTACTGAGCATACATTTGAGGCGCAAATACCAAAACAGATTGAACGCATAAAGTTTGATGGTCAAATATCAAAAAGCGCTATTTTTGGTATAGCTGTTGGTGATAGTTACGATGATACCATCACTAAATTAGGAAGGTTTACCTTAGTATGGCCAATTAATAATTCAGTAAAAATGACATTAATTGGGAGGAATCACCTATTCTTATTTGAAGACAATCAGCTGGTTAATTATCAATATCATAGCAATTTATTACCAATGTCTTTAGCAAATCAACTAGAACTAGAAGCGATGGACTTTAAAATTAACCTAGCTTCATCCAGCATCAATATTAAAGATAACCTTTCAGATAAACAAAAAAGCGAATTACAAAACATATTTTCTGACGTAACTTTTAGTTCTATTCATCATGATGGTGAAACAACTTTTAGTAGGTTAAATAGTTTTAACATAGGTGAACCAATTGAAATCAAAAACCTCAATAATCTTCCCTGCTTTGAAAACGATGCTAATTACGATCAGTTTCTGATAAAAAACAAAGATGTAATGGTATCTTTTGTAGATGTAGATAATAAGTCTGCCTTGCTCACAGGCTGTTTACAAAAGTTTGTGCTATTGGCAAATGGTAACTTAAAAGAAATTGCGCTGTTAGATGAGATATCAAAAGGAAGGGCAAATATCCAAATCATCACTAAATTGATAAGCCACTTAAAACCTTGGACATTTAATAATATAAAACATGGGCAATCTGTTGCTGCATTATCTGAGCTTGGTGCAAAAATAGAATGGCAACAAGCGGTGTTAGAAACCCCAAACTGGCAAGGAACATTCGAGATTTATGATGAAACTATTTTTAGCGGAAAAGTGATTCCATTTACCACAAGCGACTAACGTACATTAACGGCCTTAATATAATCATGAAGCTGATAACATAAGAGGCATTACACACAACACTAGGTTGCGTGTAATGCCGCACTATTTAGTGCTAAAGTGCGTCGAATGCCTCAACTAAAATTCCTTTCCCAAAGTGATGCAAAATCTCGTCTTCAAAATAATTTTGCTGTTGCTGAGTAAATGCCCCTGTTGCGTCGGTTACAACATACGTTGTATAACCTTTGTCGTGCGCTTCTCTGAGGGTAGATTCAACACACACATGCGTAGCAAAGCCAGCAAGGTACAGTGATGTAATGTTATTATTTCTTAGGTAACTATCTAAATTGCTACCAGCGAACGCCGATGCACCTGAGCGTTCTGAAATAACAAACTCACCTGCTTTTGGCTGAAAATTAGGGTGAATATTTGCCATATCACCTTGCCATGTTTTGGCTTTTTTAATGGCGGCACGTAACCCAAATTGCGCGTTGCCAAAAATTTGATAGTTAGCATCTGGTTTTAATGTAACGTGTACAATATGCATTTGATGCTGACGTGCTTTTGCTAATAATTGCTGAGATTGGCTAATAGCCTGTGCAAATGCCTTTTTATCTTTAACCAATAAGTTTCTTAGTGTGCCTTTTGGCGATACCCATTCATTTTGGTATTCAATCAGTACTAACGCGCTTGTGTTTACCTGTTCTTTTGCTAATACATGGCAACTAAAATACAAGCAGCAGATGACTATTTGGCAGTTGAGTAAATTTTTCATGACTATTCCTATAAAGTAAATGTAGCAATAGTGTGATTTGATTAACCTGCGTTTGCCTTAACATTTGATAAGGCATTAATTTTTGTTTTTTACACGAGATAAGGTAACGTCTGTCATACCAAGATACGAAGCGATGTGTTTAAGCGGTATTTGTTGACAAAGTGTTGGGTATTTTTTGGAAAAATAAGCGTAGCGTTTTTTCGCGTCTTGCTGCAAAAACATTAATTCGCGCTCTATTTTGTCTTCTAGCAATTGCGCTGTTAAGTGATGAAATAAGTACTGACTAATATTGCAATCTTTTAATAGTTCAACCACTTTTGCGTAAGCTATATGGTAACCATGTACCTCAGTCAGAGTTTCAACATAAAAACTCGATGGGCCTGTTATTGCCGACGGCACAATTGGTGCCAATATGTCACCTTCGCCAAAAAAACCTTTATTTGATTCTTTACCCTCGGAGTCGAGGTAGTACAGGCGCACAAGTCCGTGTGAGATAACATAAAAATCTTGCCAATGCTCACCTTGGGATAATAACGGCGTGTTTGATTTAAAGATTACGGGCTTTAATTCTTTAGCAAGTAAAGCCGCTTTTGCTGCACTAATGCCTTTGGATTCTAAAAATACGGAAAGTGGCATATCCATTTGCGATACCTATCCAACTTGTTTTGACCACTATACTATTCGCAAACAACTAATAATGCAGTAACGCATTACAAATTATATCCAACCTTTGATAAACCACCGAATGTTGGGCGCTTCAAAAATACTACCTACACACCAAATATACTGAGGCAAAACCCTAAAAAAAGGTGCTAGCAACGCCAGCACCTTAAAAAGCTTAAAACGTATAATTAGCAGATAACGACACAAGGCGTCCGTTACCCGGCGCTACGCCCCAATCCATGCCCTTTGCCCCAGCCGATACCCAATATTCTTTATCAAATAGGTTTTCAACTTTAAAGCGTAGCATTAAATTAAGGTCGCTAAAGTCATAACGCACGCCCGTATCAACGCGCGTATAGCTTGGCAGTGATAAGCTGTTTTGTAAGTTTTGTTGGCGCTCACCCACGTAAAAAACACCAATATTGGCGCTTAACCCAGACAAGCCTTTTAGCGAAGCAAAGTTATAATCAACAAATAGGTTGCCTTGCGTTTTTGGCACATTATGTGGCTGATTACCATTGATCTATGCTTGCCCCGCTAGCTCTCTAATTTCTGCATCCATAAAGCTGGTTGAGAATACTAACGATAGGTTCTCGATAATTTCACCATTGGCGTTTAACTCAATACCGCGGTGACGTTGCACACCATCTTGCACAAAGTAATTGGTAGCGCGATTATGATACTCCAATGACTTTTCAATTTGATAAATCGCAGCGCTAAATGTGGCCTTTTTGACGCGATACTTTACGCCCACTTCCATTTGCTCACTTTCTTGCGCACCGAGGTACTGGCCTTCGTTTTCAGCGCCACTGCCAATCACCGCAATGCCACCTTCGCCTGCGCCTTCGGTATACATGCCGTAAAATGCCAGCGCATCATTTGGGTTATAATTAATACCCAGCGTTGGTGTGGTATAACTATCATCGTGGGTGCGTACTCGTTGCTCGCCAGGGGCTGTTTTATCACGCTGATAGATTAAATGCCTCACTCCTAAGGTTGCATACACATGATCGCTAAAGTGCACAATATCTGTGATAAATACCGCACGTTCACGCGATTTTTCTAGATTTGCATCTGGGATCTCTGGAAACTCAGGGCGCGTTGTGTAAACAGGATTAAATAGGCTTGCAACTGGATTTTCAAGTTCGAACCAACGACCCGAAATAGACTCCAAATCACGGTAACTTACGCCAACCACCAACTCATGCTTTAAAAAACCGGTTTCTACTTCGCCACTTAAAAAACTGTGGCCAGAGCGTGCTTTAAACGACTCATCAGGCGTGACTAAAATAGCAGCACTCAGTACTTCCCTTTTAGGTGATGTGGCATAAATATCAGGGAAAATGGTAAAGCGATCATTGTTGCTTAGCGCCATTTGATTAACCCATTGCCAATTATCGTTTAACCAGTAATCGACACGTGCGCCTACATTATAGGTTTCTGTCTCGTACAACGCCCACGGTTGGCCTAGCAGTACCTCTTGGGTGTCGACATAAGGTGGTAAAAAGGTTTTCCCATTTTCACCATACACTAAGCCAATTAAGGGTTGCGAGACAATCGACTTGTCGTGATAGTCAAAGTCTAGTCTGACAAGCACCTGATCATTTAACTGCCAATCAAATGCACTGCTTAAAAAGTAGCGTTCGGTGTCATCACCGCCGGTAAAATCACCATTATCTTCTATCGCTGCGTTCACACGATAACCCATATCGCTTTGTGCTGATAACGGGCCGCCCATATCAAGCGACAAATAACGACCATCACTGCTGTTAAACTCTGCTCCAAGCTCAATAAATTGCTCAGAGGTAGGTCGTTTGGTTACGTAATTAACCGTGCCTCCAGGATTGTTAAACCCTGCAATCACACCCGACGGCCCTTTTAGCACATCAATGCGTTGTACATTTTCAAGTGCTACATCTTGGTACGGCGCTAGTGATAAACCATCACGTCGCAGGCCATTATTCCAATCCAGTTGAAAGCCACGCAAACTAACAAAATCAAACACAGTACCTATTGAGGTATTTTGTACCGACGCATCATTACTTAATACCTCACTTAACGTACGCGCAAGTTGATTATCGATAAGTTGTTCTGAAAACGACTGAATGGAAATTGGCAGCTGCAATGGGTCTTTAATGCCCAAGGCAGCGGCGTTCACATCGCGGGCATCATACATTGGAGCACGTGTGCCCAATACTTCAATATGTTCGTGTGACTTTTCGGTATTGGCATAAAGGGAGAGGGTCAATAGAGAAAGGGGTAAGGCGCACACGCCATTATTTAACTTCATGGTTTTAAGGTCCGTTTAAAAAACAAAATGATACATTATAACATATTATTTTTAAAGCATTAGCCAACACACAGCTGCCGCTTTTTCCTTTGGATAAAAAAATAGAACATCGTTAATTTTTATTTAATATCAATAAATAAGCCCTAAAAATGTAGATTGAACGTGTTCTAATTGACATTAACAAAATCATTAAATGATAATTATTACTACTTTTATTTAATTAAAAGTTTCTACAGTAACGTTTTAAATTTTCTCATTATAAGGATTTACATGAAGGCTTTACCTTTTCGGCTAAATACTGTTTTCACAGCCATTTTTCTCGCTTCTATTTTCCATGCAGAGGCACAGCAAAGCGCCGATTCAAACGAAATTGAAACCATTACTATCTTCGGTGAAAAGAAAGAGCAAACCATCTTTGAGACCGGTTCCAGCGTACACGCATTTGATGCAAATGCATTAAATTCACTAACCAATGTAAGTGAAATCGATGACTTACTTGAAATCATTCCAAACCTAGTCAGCTCTGGCATGGATAACAATCTGCCAACAGTTCGCGGAATCGATGGTTCTGGCCCGTCAGTGGGTGGATTGGCGAGTTTTGCAGGCACAGCTCCTCGTTTAAACATGTCTATAGATGGTCGCTCTCTGACTTATTCAGAAATCGCGTTTGGCCCACGTTCCTTATGGGATATGCAACAAATTGAAGTCTATTTAGGGCCGCAGAGTTATATTCAAGGGCGCAGTGCATCTGCGGGTTCAATTGTGATGAAATCGAATGATCCTGTGTATTATTTTGACAGCGCTATCAAAGTGGGAATTGCGAACCACGACTACCGACAAACCGCGGTAATGGTAAACGCACCACTTGTTGATGATGAATTAGCACTACGTTTTAGTGCCGATCACCAAACTAAAAACAGTCATCTCGATATCGTCAGTTACCAGCCTGCTGGAGATTCTCGCGAAATAAGCACAACAAATATTCGTACTAAATTACGCTACGAACCAAGCGCACTCGAAGAACTCACCTCTACTTTAACGTTTAATTATATGGATACACGTGCGCCACAATCTGAAAACGAAGTTGGCAGCTTTTTTCCAAAAGAACGTCCTGTTTATGAAACCGATTCAACCAGCGCTGATTGGCAAATCGTTTATCAAATTTCCGATGCTGTGATCTTTGAAAACAGTGTTAACTACACTGATTTTGGTTATGAGCGCATTACAGACCCAAAAGGCCGTCGCGCTGATTTTATCACAGATGGTGAAGAAATATTTATAGAACCGATAATACGTTACAACCCTAGCAATGCGCCTTTGTCTGCAATTACGGGGCTGCGCTACTTTGATTCCGCACATGATGACGTGTATACCCACAACCGCGGTAAAAATGACATGACGGGAGAAACGACAACTCATTCAGCTTTTGCCGAAGTGGTATATAAAGTTAATGCGCAATTTACAGCGACACTTGGCGGTCGTTATGAAAGTGAAACCGTAACCCGAGTGGTTCCCCTATTCGCACTTGATTATGATGAAACCACCGATGTATTTTTGCCAAAAATAGATATTAATTTTGCACCAAAAGAAAATCAGGCATTTGGTTTTAAATCAGGCAAAGGGTTTAATTCAGGTGGTGCAGGGTTAAGCTTTAATACGTTTACTGCTCGTGCACCAATGAAACCTTACAGCTTTGACACCGAGTACGTCTGGAATTACGAACTGTATAGCAGACAGCGATTTTTCCAAAACACGCTCGAGCTAACCTCAAATCTATTTTATAACGATTACGATGGTATGCAGATCCTACAAACTCATTCCGACGGTTATGTATCAGTGCAAAACCTCGATAGCGCAAATACTTATGGTGTAGAGGCAAACCTTCGTTGGCTTGCCCTTGATAATTTAGAGTTATCTGGTGGCGTTGGTTTACTTGAATCTGAATACAAAAAAAACAACACCGATACAAAAGTTAAAAAGAACTACCAAGAGCCCCCAGCGCTTCCGCTAACCTTAACCTTGTGTATCGTTTCTTAAATAGCTTCCAGTTTTCGGCTAATGCCAATTACTCTAGCAGTTACTATTCAGACCGAAATAATATTGAAGCATTAAAAGTAGATGCCTATTGGCGCGCTAATGTGAAACTAGCTTACAAGTTTAATAATGGCCGCATTGCTTTATATGTAGATAATTTATTTGATGCAGATGATATCACCTTGATAAGCTCTGAGTTTGCACCCGAATCGCCGCTAACGATTACGCCAAGAACCATAGGCGCAAACTTCGAATATCACTTTTAAATACAATAAAGCCTGTTTTTAAACAGGCTTTATTTTTCACATAGACTTTTGAGCATTGGCAATGTTAAACACGGGTTAAAACCAAATAATGTAGTTACCAAATGCTGCAATCATTACACTTACCACAATACACAATGTATTGAAGAAATAGTTAACGAAACTTCCCTTTACGTAATCGCCTGCGATTTGCCAACCTGCCAGCATGCTATTAAGCGATAACACAATAAGGCTTATACTTGCGATTGCTTTAAACCAATGTGCGTTTAACAAGCCGATTAACGATGCATAATCGTCGACAGGAAAAGTAGCGAACACAAAAACAAAACACAGACTAAGTAGCACAATTAATAAATTAGCAACCCGCTGAAAAATCCACTGTTTTGTACCGTGACGATTAATGTTTAAACTAACCAAACCCAGCCTCCTGCAATAAAGCTTAACACCAACGCCAAACCAATCGTAACGCGAGAAATCGCAATGCCGCCTGATAACTCTTCAAAATAACCAAATTCCTGAATAAAGTGTTTAACGCTTGCAAGGCAATAATACGCCAATGCGGTTAACCCACCCCAAACTAAAAATTGGATAAAAAATACGTCATTGAAATAGGATTTCACTTCGTCAAACTGCTGTTGCGTTCGACTCGCATAATAAATTACAGGGATTAAAGCCACTGAATAAAACCAAATGATCACTGCACAAATTCGATGCAAAATTGATGCGTAGGCAGTAATCGGTAACGCCATGGTATGAATTGCCAAATTAACTGGCCGCTTATTTTTCATAACATAAAACCAAAATGAAAGAGTGAAAACAAATTAACACTAACGATAATCATTATCAATCTCATGCATTTAAATTAATACCTAATCTCACTGTGTTGATGATTAATCAGGCAAGTTCGACACGTTTTTGTATGAAATTGAAAAGAATGGATTGAATAAACACAGTGCACCGACCACATAAAGCTTGATTTTGATAATAGCTATCATTAGCATTAGCGGCAAATTGACTGTTTTAATGATTTCAATGCAGCCTCCCTATACTGCCGAGCGAATTTTTCAACATTGCATGCCGTTAATGCAGCAACACCTCGCCAAAAAAGTAGCATGTAGCGAAACCAGAAAAGATCTTTCGCAAGAGCTTTACCTCAAGCTTATGCTCGTTGAAAACTGGCATAGCATTGGCAATATTAATGCCTATGTTACAACCATGTTGAACAACTTAATCATTGATTTTTATCGCAAAAGTAGTAAAGAGTTAGTTGATGATGTCGATCTGGATTCACTTAAAGCCGATACCTGTCCAGAACAATATGTTGGCCAGCACCTGGCCATTGAAAAAATTCAACAACTGCTCGATAAACAAAAGCCCGAAATGAAAGACTTAATTTGGCGCGCTAAAATCAATGGCGATAGCTGTCGTAATATCGCGTGTGATAAAGGGCGCTCACTAAGTTGGGTTGAAAAGTCATTGGCGAATTTGCAAAGCAAATGCCGTCAGCTTATTTTGGGGTCGCAGCATAATGATTAAACGCTGGTTAATTCGACTACAAGCCAAGCGCTGGTTAACAAAAATGCGCGCTGATAATGTAACTTACGAGCAACAGCGCGCTTTTGTCGCTTGGTGCAAAAAGTCGAAACAACATCAACATACCTATTTTGCTGAGCGCGACATATTACTAAACAGCAACAGCAATAAAGCGCCTCGTTTAGGTCATTCATTGGCGTTTTTATCGTTAGTGGCATTTGCGCTGACAATTTGGCTTGTCAAAACGCCCAACACCAGCAAAATAGCGCCATCATTGGTGTACTTTAGTGCCGAGCAAAGCCCTGTAATCTTAAGCGATGGTTCGGTAATTGAGTTAAAAAAAGCCACTAAAATTGCCGTTGCTTACAGCCAAAACGAACGCATAATCAAATTGCTTGAAGGAGATGCCTGGTTTGATGTCGCAAGTGACGCTAATCGACCATTTCGCGTTGAGTTTAATAACAAGCAAGTCACCGCGCTAGGTACGTCTTTTTTGATCAATACGTTAGGCGTTGCAAAAGTGGTTGTAACCGAGCATAAAGTCAATGTTACCAACACCCAAACCAAGCAAATGCAGCAACTTGCACAAGGTGAAGGATTAATTTTATCAAATAAACATTGGTTGAAAATGCACGCAAGCGAAATTAATGCGGCACTGGCATGGCGTGATGGCAAACTGATCTTTAATGCAACTCCGCTCGGTGATGCAATTAAGCAGTTACAACCATTTGTGGATTACAAAATCAGCGTCGTTAATCCGCAACACCTAAATTTAAAAGTAACCGGTAATGTGAATACACAATCGCCTGAGTTTGCGCTGTCTTTGTTATTAGAAAGCTTAAATTTAAAGCAAATGCGCAATGCCAGTAACGATCTCATAATTTATTAAAAATAATTTACGGTTTTTCATTTTTAACGCGTTATAGATAGTAAGAATTATTTTTATTAAGGTTAAAAATGAAAATCCTCCCACTTGCATTAGCTATTTCAGCAGCCTCTCTTTCTACGATTTATTCACCTGTTGTGCTTGCCAATACGCAAAGTGTCAATCAGCTTGTTCAATTTGATATTAATGCATCCTCACTACGCCAAGGCTTAGCTGAATTTACACGCGTTACTGGCATTCAATTATTTGTAAACGATGCGCTATTAAACGAACAACAAAATGCACCGCTTAAAGGCCAATTTACAGCGGCTCAAGGCCTTACATATTTGCTCAACCAATCAAATTTATACGCTGAGTGGAAATCACCGCAAGGTGTGGTGCTAAAAGCAAAAGCACCGCAAAATCAACGTTCACAAACGACGAACAAACCATCAACAACTGCGCCATTAGATAACATTGAAGTAGTGCAAGTAAATGGCTCTCGTATGCAACAAGGGCTGACCAGTGTTGCACGTCAAACCAGCTATTTTTCAGCAACCGATATCAGTAATGCAATGGCCGCGAATGCAAATTTAGCTCAGGTAATTGGCAAACTAGTGCCCGGTGTATCGCCTGCCAGTCAAACCATGACGAATTTTGGTTTAACATTACGTGGGCGCAATTTACTGGTATTGATTGATGGTGTGCCAATGAGCACTAACCGTAATGTGTCGCGCGACCTATTTAATCTTGATCCATCACTGATCTATTCAATTGAAATTGTACGTGGTGGTAACGCCATTTACGGTTCAGGCGCAAGCGGCGGTGTGATGTACATCACCACTAAAACGGCTAAGCAATCAAGCACTCAAACGCGTGCAGAATTAAGCACTAGCTTAACTGAAATTTCAAGTGATGCCACCACCTATAAACTTGGTCAAAGTATTGCTGATCAACGCGATAAACTGTCGTTTGCAGTGGACTTTGATATTGCATCGACCGGTGGCTATTTTGATGCAAATGGTGACAGAATTGCACCCGAGCCAAGCCAAGGTGATCTGTTTGACAGCACCCAATTTAGCCTTCACGGCAAGGTCGGGTATCAGTTTGATAAAAATGCAGAGCTATTTGCCAGTGTAATGTGGTTTGATTCAAGCCAAGACACTGAGTTCGCGTCAGATCCAAGTGTTAACTCGCTGCCATTACATAGCGTAAGTGCAAAACCGCGCAAGGGCCTGGTATTAGCTGAACAAAATAGTGCCGACAACTTAATGTTTAACCTTCATTATGTTGACAACGATTTATGGTCGCAGCAGTTTTCTGGCCAGCTTTATTATCGCGACTATGAAACCCGCTTTTATCCGTTTGACGGTCGCCCATTCGCCTCTTGGAATCATTTAGGGCAAGTTTACCTTAATGCGCAAGTGCTTGGCTTTAGAAGCGCATTTAGCCTGCCAATTAGCAATCACACCGTTATTTATGGCCTAGATGGTAATTTTGAGTCAACTAAAATGCCGATCACAGCATACGACCCAGAAGTATTTGATAACAGTAACGGCTTAGAGTTTGTCAAACTCGAAGATAAAACCTTTATGCCAGAAACCGACACCAATAACATTGCAGCATTTGCGCAATACAAATACCACACAGATTGGGGACTTAATGTAGACGCCGGTGCACGTTTTGAACATATTCGTGTTTCGTTCGATGATTTTACAACTCTTGGCCAAGGTAATTCTGTTGATGGTGGCAGCAAAAGCTACGACGGCACTATGCTAAACGCTAGCGTAAACTATAGTCTAACCGACAATGTAAAAACCTATATCGCATTTGACCAAGGGTACGAATTACCTGATATTGGTCTGCTACTTCGCTACGCATCAAGTGATTTTGACATCGCAAGCAGTGAGTTAGAACCCGTAACCTCAGATAACTTTGAAATTGGTTTTAACTATCAATCGGATAACGTTAGCGTTAATGGTGCGCTCTTTAATTCGACGTCAGACCGTGGACGCGTTAAAAGTAGTGGCTTTGGTTTAGATTTGCGCCGCGATAAAGAACGAATTTCAGGTATCGAGCTGGACGTAAACTATTACCTAACGGATGCCCTAAGCATGATGGCGTTAGTGAGTAAAATAAACGGTGATGAAAAACCTGAAGGCGCCGACAAGTGGCGCGAAATGAATGGTTTTAGAATCGCGCCGTTAAAAGCAACATTCGCAACCCAATATCAGTTCGATAACATCAATCTGCAAGCGCAACTAAACTATGTAGACGGTCACGATTATCGTTTAAATGGCAACACCGGTTTTGGCCGCCACCAAACAGATTCGTATACCACACTCGACTTATTCGCCAGCATTGAACTAGACCAAAGCGTTGTAAATATTGGTATAGAAAACGCCACAAACCGCGAGTATTACCCGCTTTATAGTCAATTATTGCGCTCAAACGCTAATACCAGCCATATTCCTGCGAAAGGTGCGATGGTGAAACTCACTTATCGCTATAACTGGTAAATTAACACGTCAATTTATTAAGCGTTAAGGGCATACGCCCTTAACGTTTTAGCGCGCTACATTGGTGTAATTTGCTCTGTCTACTTCTCGCTCAATATTAATGCGCGACGGGATAAAGGTGTTGTAACCCGGCTGCCCGCCAAACCACAATTGCGCATCACGCTCTTCACGTTCAACAATGTAAAACACTCTATCGCCGTTAATAATGGTACTTGCGATGGGGTACCAATAACGTTTGGCAAAAGGTAGACGGTTAATTTCAATATTCTGTGCCCCCACCTGATAACTCACCGCATCACTTAGCACAAAATTAATGCTGCTTAATCCGTTTTGGTCTGGTCCCTGCCATGCAACACCATCGATATTTTGCACTGTGTGACTGGTAAACAACCAGCCCCATAAGCGTTCTGGAATAAGCAAACCATTACTATCAAACGAACCCGGGATCCACGAATTAATTTCACCATTCCAGTAATGATTGCTACTTGTTGGCTGCAAATAAGCACTATCGAGTACAAAGCTAGTTTGCCCTTTTACCCAAATATCATAGGTAGCAAACTCCCCTTCTGGCGTACTGAACTGAGAAAACACACCGTATTCTAATCCAAGTTGATCAATGATTTCGCTCGTTTGCACAGCGCCATTTGGATATTGGATCACTAACTGACCCACATTATTTATCTGCCAGTTTGCGCTAGTATTAGATATTTTGCCGTTTGCCACGCCATTTGAATCAAACATAATTACATCAGCATATGAGGTGGTAGGATAAATATAATCATCATAAGCGCGTTTACCTTCCGAGTAATTATATTGCCCGCCCCACTGACCAAGCACACACGCAACGCCATTGCTGCAGTCCGCTTTAAACGCAATCGGCTCAATATCAAGCGCAGAGCGGAAAGTTTGCTGACCACTGCTGATTTCAATTTTATTATTTTGCAGCGTTAAGGTATCGCCATTCGTTAATTGAATTGGTGGCGTTCGCTTTTCAACGCGCGTTTCAACATTAATTACATCAACTAACGCGCCATCAACAACACGAGTGTAATTTTGCGACAGCGTTGATTGATAAAACACGATTTGGTCATCTACGCCACCGCCCGCATAAAATGCATCAATTTCAGCCTGATCGTCAGTAAGCGATTCAATATTGTAAGTTAGTAATTCTTGCTCGATAGGGGTGGTATAGGTTGTTTCGATTCGGCCATTGGCAACATGCCACGAATAGCCCGCGTTAATTGCTTGCCCATTCCATGAGGTAAAACTGAGCTTGCTTCCAGTACCTGTCGCGTTAAATTTAAGTGCTGAGCCACTGCGTGATAAATATCCAGGTTCGGCGGTATCAATGGCGTAATAAAAACTTGGAATATCACTATCGAATCCTGCCACCAAGTCACTGTCGGCTAAAATCGCGTTTTGCGCTGCGATTAGGTCAACCTCGGGTGTGTTCTCAATAAAACTCTCAACCGCACTTTGCGATGAAACAAATTCAATTATACTGGTGTAACCATCGGGCAATTGATAATTCGCATCATCAACAATCAATTTAATTACCGCGGCTAATTCAATTAACTGCGATGCATCAACTGCGGTTTCAGCTTGCCGCAATTCTGTAATATTAGTCGGTTCTTGAAAGCCATTTGCCGCAAGAGTTAATACGTAACTCGCAGTTGTTACGTTCGTAACATTATGAGAGTCATCTTCTAGTACTTTTTCAAACGACCCTAACAAATTAACGAAGTTAATTTCATCGCCAGTTTGCGCATCAAAGGCCGATGATTCTATTTTCACAAGTGTTTCGAGTGTAGTGGTTAAAATCGTCAGCGAATAAGCGCCGTTTTCATCGGCTGTAGTCGTAAAGGTATTACCATTTACGGTAACACTAACGCTGGCATATGGAATAGGTTCATCAGTCACTAAACCCGATAATGTCGCACTGTAACCGCCGCAACTACTAACATCGGTCACATCTGCGCTATCCATTAAAGTGGTATTGTTATTCGCAACAGCGGCGATTTTACACGGTACGTAAATCAGATTTTCAATTTGCACTTTCGCATTAAAGCGTTTGTTTTTCACGGTTTCTGAATGAAAAATCACCTCTAGGTTGTTGGCATCTCGTAAGGTTAACGACGTATTTTTACCAAAGCCTTTTAGTTCACCTTTAACCTTGAGCCAAGTTTGCTTGTTGTTAAACGACACACTGTCGATTTCAACCGACTGAGTGCCCGCCCAACTCGCTGGTGAGATTGCGACGGCGCTCAGTAACACCGCCATAACTAACTGTTTAATCATTGCTTTTCCTAAATCTGAGTTGTTGTCCTCAGAGTTAGATTAGACGTTGGTAGGCAGTTGAGATTTGTCGCAACTGAACACGCGCTTTTAAATCACTTACTGTTGCGAGAAAGGTGACACCAACTTAAACAAGTTAGTGAGTAATTAACGCAAAAGCAATAAAAACGCTCTCATCCAAAACTGAGGTTATTTAGTTTATTAAGTACCACTTAAAAACAAATGCATCCCTACTGCTCAATGCTTCATTCAGCCTAACAACTGTTTGTTAATTGATCAAATTATTGCAATAGTTTCACATTTTTAAAACTCAAACCAAGGCAAAAAATGTGCTTTTCACATTATTCTCAAATAAACGTTAAACATTAAATAGTTTACGTTTATCATAAAACTTTATTTGACAAACATAAATTACATGATTAATTTACAAGCATGAGTATACGAATCAACCTAGATATAGAACTGGCAAAAAATAAAATGTCATTGAAACAATTATCGCAAGATATCGGCATTTCAATGACCAACTTATCGCTGCTTAAAAATGGCAAAGTGAAAGCCATTCGGTTCTCAACATTAGAGGCAATTTGTACGGCGCTTAATTGCCAGCCGGGCGATATTTTGCAATATGAACACGATCATTCAGACACTGATCTGGATACATAACAAAAGGACGTATTATGACTTCTCGCGATAATTTTATATCCGCTGGGGCGGCTGCTTTGCTAGCAGTGTTATTTCCATTTTATTGGATCACGTTTTTGGGCCAAACCTTTGATGGCTTTGAAGCCGCTCTTAAACAAGATCTACTCACATTCAATTGGCGTGATTTACTGTTTGTATTGATTGGTGCATTAGAAGTGTGTGTTTATTTGAGCTTAAGCAATCATCTCAAATCTCACTTTAATGCCCGCTCCGCTCGTATTTTGTTGTGTGCTATGGCCGCAGTCGTCGCCATATTTCACTCTACTGTGTTATTTGATATTTATTTAGCCTTAACCAACCAAAATACGCTTTCAGAAAGTACAGGCATCGTAGCGATGGTGGTAGCGTTTGGTTCTTTGGGGCTATACACATTATTCGCGGCTGTATTTTCAATTGTATGTTTAATTAACAAACATTTGCCGCCACTGTTGAAAGTGTTCTCGGTGTTAATGTTGTTAATGAGCATTCTACAAATGACCCTTGTTTTGTCTTTCACCAACGTATTCCTATTCCCTGCTGCACTACTGGTACTGTCTATTTACTTTGTTAAAGACAAAGAAGAACTGGAAGTAATTTAAGCCGTACAAGGTAATGAAACAAAACAAGGATATGTTATGCGTTTAGTTAAAGTACTTATAAGCTTTATTGTACTCACTTTGAGTTGGAGTTGCGTTTGCCTTTATGGCGCATTAAATGGTTGGTGGTTAACACCGCTTGCCAAACAAGGTGATTCGGCCGCATTTATTGCCAGGGTTCAACAGCGCTTTTTAAACGAGGCAAAAGGCAATTTTGCCATGGTTATCATTGAAGATGGGCGGGTTTTGTTAAAACAATTCACACCATCAATAAATTCGGTAAATGGCGATACCCTCTTCCCTGTGGCGTCAATGAGCAAGTTATTTACCGCATATGGTGTGTATCAATTGGCACAACAAGGCGACATTGATTTAGATGCACCTATTTCTAATTACCTAACAGCAGCATGGCAATTGCCCGCATCCAGTTTCAATCATAATAAAATCACCTTGCGCAGTTTACTGTCCCATACCTCGGGGTTAACTGATGGCTTAGGCTTTGCCGACATTAGTAAAAGCCAGCCAATGCCTAGTTTAATTGAGTCATTAAACCACCCAAAAGGCGCACGCGGTGACGTTAAACTTGAAATCGGATTCGAACCAGCAACTCAGTGGCAATATTCGGGCGGCGGTTACCTAATTACAGAACATATCATCGAGAATGTGACTAAGATGTCATTTGAAGATTTTATGGCAAAAACCGTTTTCAGCCCGCTATCGATGTATCGCGCCAACTATGCATTTATCGAAACGCACAGTAATGTGGCCCACCCTTATGATTCGGCTGGCAACAAAGCGCCTTTTTATCAATATGTAAGCCCTGCCGCAACAGGGTTACTGGCTAGCACTAATGATCTTACTCAGTTTGTATTGGCCTTGCAGCAAACGGATAAACACACTAAAAATGCCATCAACACATTAACTAAACCTCTCGGTCATAAACTAGGAGCGCCAATTTGGGGCATGGGTGCAATGCTATATGCCCCGCTACCGGATGGTAAATTTATTCTCGGTCATGATGGCGCAAATGAGCCTGCAATTAACAGCGCACTTCGCCTCAATCCAACTAATCACGATGCAATCATTGTGTTAACCTCTGGCGGAGAAAACCTTGCAACCGCTATCGCATCTGAATGGACCTTTTGGCAAGCAGGTATACCCGACTTTTTAACCTTCGAACGCGCGATTCGCAGTGCCTTTTTACCCATAGGTTTAGGCGTAGTCGTAATTTTGCTCGCTCTTGCTCTCGTTTACCGAAAACGGGTTATCTCAACCTAAAGTGACGAGTAGAATACGTGACAGCATAGAGCATGGCTGGCACGTAAAACGTATTAAAACGATTACTTGGTGGCGTCACTGACCAGCACTTTACTGGCTAAGCCCACCAGTAGCACGCCGGAAATACCATCTAAAACACGGGTAAAACGCGCTGAATTTGCTCTTTTAAACAGCCAACTGCCCAATACCGCGTAAAGTAAATTACATGCCGTTGCTAATAGACTGAAAACACACCCCAATAACAGCAGCTGAAGCGCAACATCAGCAGACGATGTGTCGATAAATTGCGGTAAGAACGAGAGAAAAAATAGCGCTACTTTAGGATTTAAAACACTTACAATTATTCCTTGCAAAAATACATTGTCTGAAGCGCGTGATTTATCGTTTAGCACGACCTGACTTTCACCACGCCACACCGCGTAAAGTGACTTAATACCGAGGTAACATAAATACGCTGCTCCTAACACCTTAACTAGAGTAAATGCCAGTGCAGAGCTTAAAATTATCGCCGACAAACCAAGGCATGCAGCTAAGGTATGTGCAAAATAACCAACGCCCAGTCCCGTTGCCGCTTTTAATCCCGTTGTCATTTTACCTTTCATTGTGTTTGATACGATGTAAATCACATCGGGTCCGGGAATTAAATTTATTGCCAGGCAAGCAATAACGAATATAAGTAATGCGTTTAAATCCATATATTTTCCTATTCGTGTTTCTTAAGCGGTGTTATGTCAGGTTAATCTATGCTCGAGGGCTTAAATTAACACTCTTTTTCTTCAAGCTTAACGTAAAACTATCTTTTAAATTTAGTATGTTATTGCGCATTTTTATTTAGGACTATGTTAAGTCCTTCATTCTCTTTCGGGGGCTCAAAATATTGTGTCACATGATGAAACATTGCTTCCGTATCAAAGTGCGACCGCTCAGGTTCTGAGATACGGCGCTTGGCGATTTGTGCAAGGCACGTTGCATTACTCACATCTAGATAGATAACTTTATGTTGGCCATTAATTTCATCACTCAATGAACGTAACCAAGCGCGTTGCTTTACGGTATTCGCAGGAAAATCCATTACCACATGACTACCCGTTGCTAAAATACGCTGCACATGCGTTTTCACAAACGGTTTTATCAGATTTGCATAATGAATATAGTCATCAAACGACTTAATTTGCTCAGGGAAGTGCGCACTTAACCATTCATCTTCAGAAATCAACACTCCGTGCGTTTGCTTCGCTATAAGCTTTGCTTGAGTTGACTTGCCCGCTCCCATCTTGCCGCAAAAAAAGGTTAAATTACCAAGATTATTCATAAAACGTCCTGTAAAAAGCGTACGATTAAAGCGTTAACTTTGCGCGTTCAATTGCTGCTGCAATGGCCATTTTAGCCTGCGGGCTATTCTTCCAACAGCTCGTTCTTAACATTGAGGCGACCATTTGAGCAATATCATCAACACTGTATTGGGTTAATTCAGCAAATGAGTGAATGCCTATTTCTTCAAAGCGCTTTATTACGGTTGGCCCAACCCCTTTAACGGCAAGCAACGCCGCCTTTTCTTGGCTTGAAAATGCCATTACAACTCCTTGTAAACATCAAAATAAATTATTAAAAAATATCAGCTCTAGAAGGTTATTAACCCGAGTTCAGTTCGTTTATCACCGTTGGCGGCAGATAAATCGTAAATTCGTTGATAGGTTCGATTAAAACACTGTACGGCGACTGTTGCTCTTGGATATTTACCAAGTTTAAATCCGATAACAGCTTAAAGTTTGCAGATTTAAGCTGACCGGGTTTTACATGCAATTTGTCATGCCATACCCGATACGTGCCAAGCTTTTTATCACGACGATAATAAAAACCCGCGAGCGGATGGGTTAAATAAACCAGCGCTGATTCTGTATCTGGAAAGCCGGGGAAATTTAAACTATCGCGATCAGATTGGCTTAACTCAACCGATGCCGCAGCCCATTGGGAACGTGTTTCCATACGATATTGCTGGTACAAGCCTGTCGACTCATCAAAAATACAATCAAACCGAATATTGCCCGCATGCCATGGCAAATTCCACAAATAGCGCGGTACCGCTAAGGTCCATGAATCAAGCGTGGTGCCTAAAAACCACACACAACGCTCGCCCGTTTCACTATCAATAATGTAGATGCGGTAATTGGTTTGTCCCATAGTGAATTTGGGAAACGGAAACACTGCCGAGGTAAAGTCAACATCAATAAAGGGCACTACTGAGATGAGCGCCATCTGCTCGCCATTTAATTCAATGGTGTCGAGTAAAAAACGCTTTGGAAACAAGCCTGCAAATCGCTCTGCCGGCACCGCATACGTTATGATGGCAAAATGCTTTAAGCCACATAACACATCAATGCCTGTGGGTTTAGGTCGAGCGGTCAGATAATCCTTAAATTTACGTGAACTTTGCACGCTACCTCCTTGAAATTCTTACCTCGATTTATAACACGTTAATTACACTTGTGTCACTGCAATGTAGAAGCGGCTAAGAGTTTGACATAAAAGGCCTATATTTACGGTTCAAGTTTATAATCGCGAATACCTCGGGTCTGCCCACCTTTGCTGTTCTATTTTTGTTCTCTTTGAGCGTGCTTTTATCGCAGCGCTCGATGTGTGGCCTAGCAATCTAACTGCTGCAAAAACGAACTTGAAAGGTCAACAGACCCTAAAAACTAATTTCAGATTGGGTTTTGCTTAAGCCTTTTGGCATTTATGAAACACTATATCAAAACACACTTGCACCTTTTATCGCCACACGATACCATGCCGCCACCTCAAATCTAAATGATAACCATTATGAAATGGAATTTATTATTGTTTCCAGTCTTTGCATTGAGTGCATTGCTTAACACGCTCAATGCGTCAGAGTCCGATGACAATAAAACAATAGAAGTAATTGAAATTACAGCAGATCGCCCTAACAGTTATAGTGCTAAGTACGTGCAAGCAGGCACCTTTTTTAACGCTAATGTACTTGATACCGCATTAACAACGAACATAATCACAAAAGAGTTATTGGACGCACAACTCGCCAGCTCTTTAGCAGACACCATTAGAAACACTGCAGGCGTCAGCGCCGCGCAAATCAACACCACCATTTACAGTAACCTTAACATCCGTGGTATTCGACTTGATCCCACCACCAATTATCGTCTTAATGGCATATTACCCATTGCCAATTACGTGCAAACGCCAATGGAGAACAAATACCGCGTTGAAGTACTTAAAGGAGCGGCTGGCTTGTATTACGGTTTCGGCTCTCCCGCCGGAATTGTAAATTTAGTAACTGAACGTGCATCTCAAGACCAAATTGCGGGGTCGTTGTTTGCAAATCAACACGGTACCTATGGCGCATCACTCGATATTAGTAAGATGTTTGACGATGCCGGTGTGCGTGTAAACTTAGTTGCGGCAGACGAAGAAATCGGCATTGAAAGAACATCAGGCGAGCGCCAATTCGCGTCAGTTGGTTATCATTTTGATATTAATGACAAACTACGTTTTGAATTTGATGGTGAGTATATTGCCCGCGACATTACCGAGCCGACCCAATATTATTTACTTGCAAATCAAGATGGTTCTCTCTCGCTCCCTCCTTTACTCGATACAGATATCAATCACGGTGCTGAATGGTTTAAAGCAGAAACAACAGCGCATAACCTACTCGGAAAATTAAGCTACGCAATCACACCGAATTTACACATTAATATGTCACTTGGGCGTGCTTATGCAGACACAACGCGTCGTTATTCTGCTTTTTTTGGTTATGATATTGAAACAGGTGGTGATGGGTTAGTCAGTTTATCTACATTTCCTAATACTGAGTACGAAAACAACATCGCCGATGTAAAACTTACCAGCAGCTTTACGTTATTGGGCACTTATAATCAATGGGTTATGGGTGCAAGCTGTCGTGAAAATGAGTCGATTATTGCTGATCGTGTGCGCCAAGGTAAGTGGGCGCAAAATTTGTATCATCCTATCGATATAGCAAAACTGGCAACACCGCCCAGAAGTATCAAGAACACCATTGAAAAAACCGATATCGGTTACTTTTTAAATCTGAAAACGCACTTTAATGAGCAATGGCAAACCACCTTAGGTTATCGCTATGCCGATTATAAAAATACCAGCGACTTTGCTCATTACGATGACACCGAAGACACACTTTCAGGCAGTGTGATATACAAACCTCAGCCAAACTTTGCGTTTTATACAAGTTACATTGAGGGGCTTGAAGAAGGCGGTATCGCCCAAGGAATTGCGAAAAATGCAGGGGAAGTATTGCCCGCAGCATTAAGTGAACAATGGGAATACGGTGTCAAATTTGAAACATCACAACAACTGCTGCTAACACTCGCTTATTTTGATATCGACCGCGCATCTGCATTTATTCACCCCGAAACTGAGTTTTTTGTGCAAGATGGTCGTGCAAACTATGCGGGCGTTGAATTAAGTGCCTCAGGCGGCATAACTGAAGGCTGGTCCGTTTACACCACCGCAAGTTATATTGATGCAGAGCAGCAAAAGTCTTCCAGCGCGCAACTAAACGGCAACGCAATTGAAAACACACCAAAGACCACGGCATCGATATTTACCACATACCAATTAAATAGTGTGCCGGGGTTAAGCCTATCATTCGGTGCCTATTACACGGGTAGCCGCTATGTTGATGCGCTTAATTCAGCAAGTGCCAACGCATACACACTATTTGATGCAGGGATAAACTACCAATTGAATCTTCGCAATCATGATGTAGCGATTAGTCTTTACGTTCAAAATATTGCAGACAAAGCTTATTGGGCGGCAACGGGGTCTAGACTACTGGCACAAGGTCACCCTAGAACAATCAAATTTGAGCTAAAAACAGCGTTTTAGTAACCAAAAATAAGCAAAATGGTGTGGCCACTTTGCTTATTTTATACCAATTCTGTTAAGTATGTGATCACAGATAGCGCTGGATAAATGAAATGCTAACAAGGCGGAATTTTTCTTATGTAGTTGTTCTACATTGATAAATTCTAACGCAGTTAGCATGATATATAGCCCGCTAGGATGATCAGCTATTTAAGTGAATTGGTATGATTGCAGCTGTTAGCTAAAATGTACTCCGGTGATGTCATATTCGCCAATGTATCGCTCACCGTACATATCAGCAAAGAAAAACTCCATCTCGACTTTGTGCCTGCCTTGATGGTTGAGTAGCTCGATTACATAAAAGGTTTTTTTGGGGCCGGAATAGGTTTTAAGATCGCTCGATTGCACTATTTTGAAATCGCTCGGATTACCTATCTTATCAAAATATTCATAAAGCACATTTAAGCCTCGCGAATAAATGTCTATTTCTCGTTTGCTTGCATTGGGAATGTGCTGCGCCATCAAAAATGCAGTATTTTGGCTATTAATCGCATCAATAAATTGGCTAATTAACTGCTGATACTCAACAGGCGGTACAACTTTAACCTTTGTTGCTAACGCTTTTAACTTATCCGACGGCGGCATAATGCGATTTTGATACACCGTGAAATCACGTGAGTAAGCAACAAAATTCAAATAGCTTTCTAGGCTTTTTTGGTATTGGTTGTGAAATTGTTTAAAATCTTCCGCTAGGTTATTTTCCAAATCTAAGTAAAAATCATAACCAGCTTGTCCAGTTAAATGAAGAATATCTCTATGATCAATGAGTAAGCCAAATAACAATGCATTAAAATCAATCACATTGTCTTGTTGGTTAAATAAAACCAGATCACTTGACCAGGTTTTATTACCTTTTTTTATTTCAAGCACATAATCTTTAAAGGGTGCTTGGCTGCCAAATTCTAGGTGTATTTGGTTAGATTGAAACGGAATAGACTCAGATTTGAAAAATTTTTCGCGTAAATGTAACTGAAAACCTTCGCTTGCTTTAGCAAACTCAGCTGACTTTTGCACTAGGGTCGTCTGTGACGAATGCACCTTAGTAACAAACATAATAAGTACGGTAACAATCAGTAGCTTAATTTTCATTATCACTCCTTGATAACTTGCACATGCGCTTTGATAGTATAAAAATCAATCGGCAAAATAAAGCCTTAACCGTTAAATTTGCATCTATCATTAATTGTCTGTTACACAGTTACTTTGTTTAGAAACGAAATGACAGCGTGATTGAACACATTTGGCTGCTCCCATTGCAATGCATGTCCAGCTTCTGCCACCACTAAGGTTTCACAACCTGGTAATTGCCTTGCTGCTGCGCGCATCAGAGCAGGCGGTTGATACAGATCTGCGCCGCCTGTTAGTAAGAATATAGGTAAATTAAGATCCCGTAGCTTTTGCCATGTGATGGTATTCTTATCTTTCTGACGATTTCTAAGACCGGGCTCTTTCGCCTGTTTTTCCATCGCTATCCACGCTTTTACGCCCTCAGGGTGGGCAAAGCGATACGACGGACCCAACTCTTTAAATTCAGGCGGCAAATCGGCAAACCCTTTCGACAAAATAAAATCTGAACGGGTATCAAGACCCTTATCCCACATGCCCAACAAACTGCATGCTATGGTGATACTTAACAACCTGTCTGTAAATGAAACAGCAAAATCAGTAACTGTAAAACCACCAGCTGCTAAGCCAACAATATGAAATTTACCAATGTTTAAATGGTTAATCAGCGCAAGTAAATCATCGGCATCGGTACTAGGCTGCTCAGCCGATTTAATTGGCGAGCCTTGATGGCCGCGCCTTGAATATGCGATGGTTCTAAACCCAGCTTGCGCAAATGCATCTTGTTGATAAGGCCATGAATAAGCACTGCCCCGCCCTGGATGCACCAAAACAACTACGGGTCCGTTGCCACCGGTATCCCAATAGTAAATTCCTTGTTCATTTGACACCTGAAATACACCTTCTTTTGCAGGTCCATGCTTAGGCACCGGCAAAAATGGCGCTTCGTCAAAACTGTTCGATACTAGGCCGCAATTTTCTTTTGCATTTACTTTTGAGGATAGCGCCAAAGATGCGCCAAGCGTGCCAACCGCAACGCTTTTTATAAACTGGCGTCGTGACGTTCCTTGCTGAATATGGTCTGCCATTATTATGTGTTCCCTTTTTATTATTGTGTACTATTTAAACGCCACCGGTTTTCAATAAACAAGCCAGATACGATAAAACAATGCGTAAACGAGATAGAATCGTTAAATGTAATAAAACGTGTCATAACATACTGAAGTTTGATTATTTTTTCTGTCACTTTTTATTTTTCAGCCACTCTAAATAACTCAAATAAACGCCGATACAAGTGCATTAGATTAAAGTCTAAGTGTTCTAAGCGCGGTATTTGTTTTAAATCAAAAAGGCGAAAGGTTTCGCATGTGACAATCACCGTCGCAATAAAGTAACTCTCACTAAATAAAGGACAAATCATTATGACTACTGCATTTTATATTCCTACCGTTAACTTAATGGGTGCAGGTTGTTTAAAAGATGCCGCTGATAATATTCAAGCAAAAGGATTTAAAAAAGGGCTTATCGTAACCGATAAAATCCTGAACCAAATTGGTGTTGTTGAAAAAGTTCAGTCGCTGCTTAACGAGCGCGATGTCGCAACGGCGGTATTTGATGGTACCCAGCCAAACCCTACCGTTAGCAATGTAAACGATGGCCTAAGTATTTTAAAAGACAATGATTGCGACTTTGTAATTTCACTTGGCGGCGGTTCGCCACATGATTGCGCAAAAGGCATTGCGCTTGTTGCTGCAAATGGCGGCAAGATTGGCGACTATGAAGGGGTCGACCAATCAGCAAAACCAATGTTACCGCTTGTCGCAATTAATACAACAGCCGGTACAGCTTCAGAAATGACGCGTTTTTGTATTATTACCGATGAAGAGCGCCACATTAAAATGGCCATTGTTGATAAACACACCACGCCGTTAGTATCGGTTAACGATCCTGAGCTAATGCTGGCAAAACCTGCCTCGCTTACTGCCGCAACCGGTATGGACGCGCTTACCCATGCAATTGAAGCGTATGTATCAATTGCTGCAACGCCAATCACTGATGCTGTTGCAATTAAAGCAATTGAACTTATTCAAACACATTTGCGCGAAGCGGTGAATAATGGCGAGAACATTGAAGCACGTGAACAAATGGCCTATGCGCAATTTATGGCAGGCATGGCGTTTAACAATGCATCACTTGGTTATGTACACGCGATGGCGCACCAGCTTGGCGGTTTTTACGATCTGCCTCACGGTGTATGTAACGCAATCTTATTACCACACGTACAACGTTTTAACGCTAAAGCGGTTCCAGGTCGCTTGCGTGATGTTGCAAAAGCAATGGGCGTTGATGTGAGCAATTTAAGCGAACAACAAGGTGCAGATGCAGCAATTGACGCAATTGTTAGCTTAGCCAGTGATGTTGGTATTCCATCCGGTATTGAGCAATTAGGCGCAAAAGCTGACGATATTCCTACACTTACTGAAAATGCGCTAAAAGATGCCTGCGGATTTACTAACCCAATACAAGCTACATCTGAAGAAATTGCAGAGATATTCCGCGCTGCAATGTAGTGATAACGCGATAACTCCTTAAAAAATAAAAAGGTTAGCATTCGCAGCTAACCTTTTTTCTTGCCTTAATAATAATGTTGCTTGGCTATCTAATCTAGCGCGTGTTGCTCTTTACGTTCTGCATAAATGCAAAATAAATTTTACCTTTACGACAATTATTTATCGTTTTACTTAAAACAAAAATAGCCCTAATTTGTCGGTGTTAAAAATATCAATCCAGTTAATTGAAAAAGGGTAAATATGAAGATTTTTTTAATGGTATTGGCATTAGCAAGCACTGTAGTTTGGGCAAGCGAAGAACAAGCGAGCGTAGAAACAGTGAAAGATTCTTATGAATTCTGCCTAGATATGGCTGAAGAAGAAGAGAATAAAGACAGCGCCGTGCTATTTTGCGTAAACGATGAATTAAAATCTCTTGGTTACAAAGGGTTTGATTCATTACAAGCAATCAAAAGCTTTATTAAAGCAGATTAAGCGTTAACCGCTAACACACATGATACAGACGAATAAAGGCCAGCATTTGCTGGCCTTTTTGTTTTTTAAGCTTTTGTTTCGTCAAAAAATATTGCAACCTTTTAAAAACAATTTGCGACTTAGTTAAAAACAACAGCTAAACAAACAACTATGAACAAATTTTTACTCGCACTTTGTACACTCGCTATTACCTTTTCAACAAACGCTAGCGCCGTACCAGCCAGCATTTTTGATATTTCGATAAGTGAATCATTTGATTCATCTCTAACTAAATTACAAGAAAATTGCCAAACAAAAGTGCGCGTTTTGTCTAACTTACCAGTGCGCTTTCCACTCGCAAAACACACAGAGCAACATTTAGTATGTGACATTGTAAAACACGGCGGAAAGGCTGCTATTGTAATTGCCGACGGTAAGGTTGCGCACATTAACACAAATAATATCAGTGAAAGCGCCGTTACCGGCTTAAGCGATAAATATGCTGAGTACTTAGCGTATCAAGCACACAGCAATCATTTATTGTGGTTAAATACAGACATCAACAGTGCTACCTTAATCGGGCAGGATGCGCTTCACCCAAATTTATTTGTTTGGTCAAACCCATATATCAACAATAACCAGCAAAGTGAGGTTACGTTAAATACCTTACTTAAATTTGGTGCGTCAATTGATGCGCTTATGCCCATATTTGAAAAGCACTGCCAACCGCTGGTGATTCAAGACACTAAACCCTGGTTGTTAACCAAGCCTAATGCGCAAAAACAAGTTAACTGTTTTAATTTTTCGGCATTTGGTTTTCCGCGCAAAATTGAAGCCGTATTCGGTGATAACCACCTAGAACTCGCTTGGATTTTAACTGCAAGCGCTGAACAAACACGTGTGGCGCAATCACTTAGCAACACCTACGGCAAAGCAATATTTGAAAATGCTCAGTGGCAGGCATATCAAAATGGTGAAATTTATTTACGCAAAGACAAGCCAGAGGTCTTAGCAATATCAAAAAGGCTTATTCCTCTTATCAAAGAAAAATACGCAATTACGTTTTAAAACAAAACACCGCATGTGATTCGTGTGCCAATTAGCTTACCTTGACGCTAACTAATTGGCATGCCAGCCATTTTGATATGCTAAACTGCCCCAAAGCGCATGTGCCAACGCCACTTTCGCCTCATTATGATCGAGTGGTTTTTCACTCATATAATTATCTGCGCTATTAAAATCGAACATTTTCGGTTTTTTCCCTGGCTGCAAAATGGTGATACCTTTATTACTGTAGTAGGCAAAATTATCCGCATACTGCATTAATGCCCTGCCAGTTGTGGTACTTTGTGTTAAATCGCGCCCAATCATAGGCGATTGATTAGTTACCCCCATTAATGACAGCAAGGTTGGCGCTAAATCAATTTGGCTAGCAATGGCTTTATAGCTCTGATTATCAAACTCACTGTTTAAAATAATCGCTGGAATATGAAAATTGTTTACCGGCACTAGAGCCTGACCTAACGCGCGAGCATCGTGGTCAGCAACAATCAAAAACAGCGTATTTTGCCAATACGATTGGGTTTTTGCTGTATTAATAAACTCACCTAAGGCCAAGTCTGCATATTGAATTGCTTTATGTCTTGCGCGCTCTTTATCATCATACTGAGCAAGCTGAGATGGTGTGTAATCAAACGGTTTTATCGCCTCGTTCGGAATTTCAAATGGATCATGATTGCTTGAAGTGAAAATCAGGCTAAAAAACGGTTTTTCTTGTAACGCCAGCTTATTAAGCTCTGTATTCGCTTGTGTGAACACATCTTGGTCACTTGCACCCCAAGAGCCGACAAAATTTAGCTTATCAATATCATCAAAATCCACAATTGTTTGAAAGCCATTGCCGAGAAAAAAGCTTTTCATATTGTCAAAGTGGCTTTCACCGCCATAAATAAACTGCGTGTTGTAACCTTCAGATTGCAACAAACTTGCAAGTGTAAAAAAACCTTTCTGTGACTTGTCTAACTTAACCACCGCCCTTGCAGGCGTCGGCGTAAAGCCAGTAACAACGGCCTCAATGCCACGTACAGATCGCGTGCCCGTTGCATAAAGCTTGTCAAACCCCCATCCCTGTTGATACAAACTGTCGATATTAGGTGTCAGTGGCAAGCCGTTTAAACGTTTAACATACTGGGCGCCGAGGCTTTCTTCTAAAATGATCACCAAATTCTTTTTCGCACCTAGGTAGCTAGGTTGCTGTATTTTAAACAATGGATTATTCGGTAAAGTAAAAGCCGATGTTGGTAAGCCTGTTTCTTGACGAACAATGTTTATAACCTCGCGCTCAGGCATCGCGCCATATAGTTTGCTCGCATTTTTTTCATTTAGCAGCGCTTTAACTGCATGGAATACACTATAGGTGGAATTAAGCGTTAGCGAATTCACTAGCGCATCATTTGAAAAAAACACATACGCGGGATTGATAGGTCGGTGTCCCAACGTGCCACGTGCAAACAGTATAAGTGCAGCAAGTAACAGTAAAATAGCGACGAGTTTAACCTTTGCTGTAGCGTGAGTTTGCCCAGTAGTTTTAAACACAAAATAATTGGCTAGCGGCAGCACAATTAACTTAATTGCAGCGACCAATAAAATAAGTGTTACAAAAACAGCGGCAGAATGCCCGCTCATCAACATTGAAAACACTTCTTTTGGATACACCAAATATTCCACAAACAAACGATTTGGTCGCAAGCCATACTCTTCTATGAACATGGGTGTTGCCATTTCTAAAAACACCAAGATTGTTAGAATTAGCACTAAGTAGCTTTTAAGACATGCTAGCCATATTGGTTTTAGCGCTTTAATACTTAATGCAAGCGGTGAGATAAGTGCAGGGATAAGCAGTAAATAACCCAACGTACTTAAATCAATGCGTAATCCACCAATTAATAAATTTAACAACGCGTTGGGGTTTGAAAAGTGTTGATACTGCCAAAGGCTAAAGCCCAAACGAAAAGTGCTAAGTACACCTAGCACACACAAAGTTAATACCAAATACGGCATTAGATGTTTTTTAAGATCTGTCAGCATTATTAATCTCAGCTGTTACTACCTAGAGCGTTCTATTTGTTAGACCTTAAACGGCAATACTTAAGAAAAGCTTAAGAAACGGTTTGCTGCAGCTTATTGCTAAAATAACCTTGTTAACGTAAGGCAAAGGCAATTAGCTGTGTGAAAGCTGAACAATATCGCTATTAAATGCAATTTCTTTGATGTAGCGCTAATTCTTAAACGCAAACGCGGTTAATTTTTAGCGCGCATTAAACTATAATTTGTGTCGCTAATTACCTTTTACTCGCGTTCTCTTTGCGCTGCACCTTTTTGACTACCGACTTGTAAATAATGACTACGTTTCTTTTCCGCTTTGCTATGGTTTTTTTGCTAACAGTTTTTACCTACACCGCGACTGCACAAACGGGGAATAATATTAAATGTGGTATGGCGACAGGCTATCCGCCTTTTCAGTTTATCGAGAATAACCAACCCACTGGCTTTGATTACGATGTGCTGACGCGTGTGTTACAGCAAGTTAATCAAGAACTGTATTTAGTTGCAGATACATGGGATGAGGTAGTAAACCACTTACGTTTTGCCGAGCTTGATTGCGTCACTGGAATGGAAATCAATCCGCTGCGAGAAAAGTACTTTGATTTCACCATACCCTATTATTTTCGCTACACCACAGTGTTTGTAAAAGAAGACAGTAAAGACATTGAAATTGTACGTGACCTCTACGGAAAAAAAATTAGCGGCGACAAACACTCGCTCACCGAAACCATATGGCAAGAAAAGCATATAAAAGATAACTTTCGTTTAATCCAAACTGAGTCAAAAGAGCAAGCGATGTTAATGCTTGCCAACGGTGAAACTACCGCTGCTATTATGCCGCGTTCAGTGGGGCTGTACCTCGCTAAACAGTACGGTGTTAAAGTTAAAATTGTGCAATCAAATTATCGCGGTACCCCCGTTGCCATTGCGGTCAGAAAAGGCAACAAAGTACTGCTCGACAAACTGAATTCAGCGCTTCAAACACTGCTTTCGTCAGGCCAGTTAGACACCTTGCAATCTAATTACCAAGACTAATTTAACAATTGATTTAATTGACAAAATTTATTTAAAGCGTAGCCTAACGCCACATTTTATTTAAAATCACTACAAGGACTGTAATGAACTGCTCTCATGCGCTTTATTGTGTGGAAGACTTCCTTCAAATTGCTTACTTACTTTCAAATCCTATCTTTGCTAGTGGCATCGTAATTCTTGCTTTTATGCTTCGCAATATTCCAGGTCGCCCTTGGCTAATTAGTTTTGCTGCGCTGTCGTTATTTTCGAGCGTGTTTTATTCTGCTATTCAAATTGCGCAATATACATTATGGGGCGATTTACTTTATTTATACAAACATTATAACGATACGATGAGCGTATTAAATTTATTAAAATTTAATATTTTATTTCCCTGCTTTTTACTTAATTTATGGACTCTAAAAAATCTAAACATACCAATTCATACCTTGTTCTTTTCGTGGCGAGGACGTGCTACTCGAAGCATGTTTTGGGGTATATCGCTGCTTTACGTAGTATTATGCTTAGGGTTATTTAACGTATTAAATAATTTCTTTAAATCCAATTCTAGCCTGCCCGTTTACGCTGAAGCGATTTTTTTCTTAGTATTCTTTTTCACCCTGTGTGTGATTTCCTGGATGACCTTAATGATTCACATAAAGCGTTGGCACGATTGTAATCAGTCGGGTTGGATGATGTTTTTGAGTCTGATCCCTGTGATTGGTCCTATCGGTTGTATGTTATACCTAGGTTTCGCCAAAGGAACCGATTCGGAAAATAAATATGGCCACCCAGTTTCAGTAGGTGCTGGCGTTACCAATAACCCTGTACCTAATGAAATAAATAACGGGTAAAAATAGAGCAGCGGTTGCCTTAACCTTGCTTTATCTTTATAACACTAAAGAAAAAACAAACAGATGCTGTTAAGGACTATTTATGGCTATTTATCAATTTCTCGATTTCACGTTTTGCGCAACAACATTTGCCTTAACGCAATCAGGTAAAGAAAAGCCGATTCGCCCTAAAACTGCACAAGCACTGCTGTTTTTTTTAACACAGCCAGAGCAATTAATATCAAAACACGCATTGTTTAAGGCACTGTGGCAAAGTGAAGACGTGCAAGACTATCGCCTTTTCCAAGTGATCAGTGAATTGCGTAAACTGGCACCAGAGCAACACCTTATTCGCACTCAACCTAATCAAGGTTATATTTGGCAAGCCACGGTAACACAGGTAACGCCGGTTCAAAGAGCACAGCTGCCTTGGCGCGCCATTGCTGCCGGCCTAACCTTAATAATATCAACAATTACCAGTGCTATGTGGGTATCACATAACGATACACCGCCTACAACAAATTTATTGCCGGCAATGAGCAGCTACTCAAATGCGCTAATCGCTTTTCAAAAAAGTGATTTGGAGGTTGCCGAAAAGTGGCTTAACTTTAGTTTGCAAGAAAACCCCCACTCCATAGAGGCGCAACTATTGCTCGCTGAAGTAAAATTACACAAAAAAGAGCTCACTCAAGCAAATCAGCTTGCGTTTAAGATTATTAATCAAACGCCAACTTCAGATTATTATCGTACGCAAGCACTCGACCTATTAAGTCGTATATCATTCGAAAACAGTGAAATAAATGATGCTCTCAACTATGCAATTGAAAGTAAAGCACTGCTTAATTCAAGTTTAGCCGTGTGCAGCAGTGAAGTAGTCAATCAGCGTATTGCGACGATTATCACCAACAAACCAGCAACTGCAAGCACAACTCAGCATAACCCCGTTAACAGAGAATCACTTATTGCAACAATAGTGACAAATAACAAGCAGCAAGCCAACACAGAGCAAAATGCTGAACACTTAGCGCTTTGCCACCAACTAAATCAGCCAACCAGTTTTAATTTCTCAAATAGCACCTTGCATAATGATATTTTGGGCTTACGACCACGCACTATGCGCAGCTAAAACCTCCTTGCGAGAAAACTATAACTTATTAATATTAAATAAATTATAGCTATTTATAGATGATTATAGATAGTTTTAAATGCGTCGAACGCGGTGACCTTGTAAGTTGGCCTAATCCAATTTTAATAGGCTAATTATATGCAATCAGTTAATCGAATTATCGCGTTATTATTCACACTTTCACTCTTTTTTTGCGCCGCGTTTGTGCACTCACAAACAGTGCAACCACTTGAAAATAATCACTCGACTCTTGCAGCGGTAAAACAAAAGTTGTTTGATTTACTCGGTGAAAATACACAGTTTTCCGTCGAGCCCTATAACAATGAGCTCCGCTTAGTCACAACACAAAACCATACGTTTTTCGCAAGTCCCGATGGTAAATATTTATATTTAGGACAAGTTATCGACACCGAAAGCAAAATAGATCTAACTGAACTAGTAAAGCAGCAGCAACGTGTAACACTTATCAAAACCTTGCCTAGAGATGCACTACTAAGCTATCAAGCAAGTAACGAACAGCATGTCATCACGATTTTTACCGATATCGATTGCCCATTTTGCCGCAAATTGCATGGAAAAATTGAGGAACTCAATCGCCAAGGCGTTACGATTGACTATGTAATGATCCCACGAGGCAAAGTCGGCAGCAGCGCATTTGAAAAAACCGCCGCCGCTCTGTGTGCACGCAATCCACAAGAAGCCATGAACCAAGCAATGCAAGTTGGCCACTACCAAGGTAATGTTACAAACGTCTGTGAGAATAACTTAGTTACACAGCAACAGCTGGCACAGCGATTTGGCTTTAGTGCAACGCCTACTATCTTGCTACAAAATGGTGAAGCCATTTCGGGATTAATCAAAACCGATGAGTTGCTACAGCGATTAGCAGATATTTAGCTCTTTCACTTTGTTATGTTGCTGTACCACATTATAAATTGAGGGTCTATTGAACCCTCACTCCCCATTGCAGTTCGGTTTATAAACACATTGTGTGTAATACCATCATCTAATCATAAAACCACAACATAGTGCCGTTTTTTGCTTTCAAACCCAGCTTGTACCGATTTACAATATGCCTTGTGCACCACTGAGCAATGTAAAACTTACAAATTGCGACTTTTTTACCGAGTAACTCTTTACACAGTTATTATTAAAAAGCTAAGAAGCCTTATTAATCCATTGAAATATAAATGAAAAATAATAGGCATAAAATTTGTAAGCAAGTTCGTAAAAAAGCAGAACGAACATATTTACTTCGCCACTGCAGCAATCTACTAAACTAAATGACGTTTACATAAGAAAACGGAGATCATTAAATGAAAAAACACACTCTAGCGCTATCTATTTTGGCAGCTGTAACAAGCATGCCATCACTTGCTGAAGATAAGGAAATCTGGCTTGGTGGCTTTGCCGAATATTACTATGCAGACAAAGATAAATTCCAAGCAATGCCAAAAGACCGCATTGATTGGGGTTGGGGCTTAGAGCTTGGCGAACGTTTCACTCCTTCATGGGGTGGTCGTTTTGAATATGCACGCATCGACTTAGAAGCATATCCAGGTCAAGAAAGTATTGACGGTCATCGCTACGGTTTAGATGCGATGTTCTTCCCATTCCAAGGCAATTCATACGTATTTGCAGGTTTAAAACACGAATCACTTGATACAGGTTATAACCTAGGTAATTTAGGTGTAGGTATGCATTGGCCAGTAGCCGACAAATGGAAAGTGATCACAGAAGTGGCGGCTTACCATGACTTTGGCGAGAATCATAAAGATTATAGCGGTAAACTTGGTCTGCTTTATCAGTTTGGCGGTAACAGTGCGCCTGCAACCGAAGCACCTAAAGCAGCACCGGTAATTGACAGCGACAACGACGGTGTTATTGACGCAAACGATCAATGCCCGAACACAAAACAGGGTGTACGTGTCGACAGCACTGGCTGCGCTATTGTGCTTGATAGCGATAACGACGGTGTTAACGACAACGAAGACAGATGTCCAAATACACCAACGACAGATAAAACAGACGCACAAGGGTGTACACTGTTTAAAGACATGCAAGACAGCATTAAATTAGCGGTGCAGTTTGATAACAACTCAAGTGAAGTACTTGATCCAAACAGCACTGACTTACGTCGTTTTGCTGATTTTATGAAAAAATACCCAGAGCAAAATGTGCAAATTGAAGGCCACAGCTCAGCGCCAGGTAACGCGGTTTATAACCTAAAACTGTCAGAAAAACGTGCCAAAGCAATTAAACAAGTGTTAATTGACACATACGGCATTGATGCGTCACGTATTAGCGCTGTAGGTTACGGTGAAACGCGTTTATTAAACGACGCAAACACAGCTGAAGCACACAGTGAAAACCGTCGCATTGAAGCGAAATTGATGATTGAAAAACGTGTAAAAGTAACGCGTTAATTCTAGTAAAAACTAAAAAACGGCGAACTTAGGTTCGCCGTTTTTATTTAATGACTATCACGATTATTTTGCCGCAAGATATTCTGCAAACATGATAAAGAATGGCACACCAATCAGTACGTTAAATGGAAAGGTAATACCTAAAGATGCGGTAATCGACATACCAGCATTAGCTTCTGGCAGGCTTTGTTTCATTGCAGCAGGCACTGCAATGTAAGACGCACTTGCGCCTAGCACCGCCATTAACGCAATACCACCGCTACTTAGCCCAAGCATTAACCCGAGCCCTGTGCCCGCAAGACCACCAATCATTGGCATCAGTACAGCAAAGCTAATTAAGAACACACTGTTCTTTTTAACCGATACAAGCTGTTTGCCTGCGATTAGCCCCATTTTGAATAAAAACAGCGCAAGAATGCCCGAAAAAAGCTCAATAAAGAAAGGCGATAATTTAGTAACACTTTCACCACCCAAATAACCAATAATTAAGCTCCCGAGCATCAGCAGAATGCTTTGGTTCGCCACAAGCTCTTTTTTAACAAATTCGCCGTTGATGATTTTCAAGCTGCCTTTTGCTAATACTAAGCCTACAACGATCGCTGGCATTTCTAATAGGACGACAAACAGCGGGAAGTATGCCTCATACGAAACATTGTTCGCTTCAAGAATAGCTATTGCAACAGCATACGTGGCCACACTCACCGAGCCATAATGTGCGGCAATTGCCCCAGCATTAATTTTATCGAGCTGTCCGAAGTAGCGTAAAAGAGGGTATGCGATTAACGGTAAAACAAGGCCAAAAGCAACGACGGCCAGTGACATTGTAAGTAATACGGGATCGATGTATTTTTGCAATGCAAGGCCCCCTTTTAAGCCAATCGCAATCATCAAAAACATGCTTAGCGACTTATACAGCCCATCAGGAAATCCTATTTTGGCACCTAATAATTGACTAACGATACCCAGAATAAAAAAAGCGACAACGGCATCAATAATCATGGTTTATTTTTCTCCCACACGTTGCATATAGTGCTCTGCGGCAGGTCGAGACAAGCCTAGCTTGTTGCGTGCGACTAACTGTGAATAAAGTGAAAAGCTAAACAATAACGCTGCAACAATAACAAATGCCAACTGAGGCTGACCAATTTGACTGCTCAGCGCGTAAAACGCCAGCAGCATTGCACAGGTAACGAGAGACAATATAAAACTTCGGTTCTTCATTTTACTTTCCCATCCATTAAATTAAGCGACAGAAAAAAGTTTACACACCGTTTTGATTAGATAAAAATAGATATTAACTATCTTTAAATTAGATTTTTATCTAATTTAATATTTTGGAATGAGTATGGCATCACGATTACACGCGCACATTGGCACCTTTCGTCAACTTGAAATTTTATTAGCCGTATTTGAAGGTGGCAGCATTAAAGCTGCAGCAGAATCATTATTTTTGACCCAGCCTACGGTCTCTATGCAACTTAAAAAGTTAAGTGAAGCCATTGGCTTACCGCTTTATCAACAAGTAGGACGGCAACTTAAATTCACCGATGCGGGATTGGCAACCGTGGCAACAAGTCGGCAAATAATGCAGCAATGCGAGGCGCTTGATATGCATTTATCTAACTTGCGAGGACTTAAGTCGGGTACGCTTCGTATCGCCTGTGCCACAACAGCAAAATACTTTATTCCTCACTTATTAGGCCCGTTTTGTAAGCGTTATCCAGGAATTGACATTCAATTTACCGTTGCTAACAGGCAACAAGTCATTGAGCGATTTGAACAAGGGGTAGATGACTTTTATGTATTTAGTTACGTGCCACAAGAGCTTGATCTTGAAGTTATTGAGTTTATGTCGAACGACCTTGTGGCAATAGCCAATGCGGAGCACCCATTTGCAAAACGTAAGCAAGTTTCATTAGCAGAGTTTTCAGCGGAAAGTTTTATTATTCGTGAAGAAGGCTCAGGTACACGCTACGTCACCGAACAATTTTTCAAAGCAAACAATATAAAACCTAATGTCAGAATGACTATTGCGAGCAATGAAGCCATTATTCACTCTGTACTCTCAGGCATGGGCGTAGCCATTTTATCAGCTCATACATTGGCATTTGGCGACAGCTATAATGTGAAAGTGATTAACGTATCGTCCTTACCTATTCAATCCAAGTGGTCTTTCTCTTGGGCCAAATCGCAGCAGCTTTCACCCATTGCCAAAGTGTTTTTAGATTACGTAGAAACCGAAGGTAAAGCAATGATGACAAAAGCCATTCGTTTGCAGTAACACTGCTTACCTAAGCAAACACTGCAATACACTTTTTAAAGCATGCTGCTCCATAATTACCAGCACCAATATGGAGCAAATGCTAACGTTACGTGAGACATTGTGCAAACCATCAAATCTCACGCTACTATGCGTTCAAAACACATGAAAGTCTGACAATTAACGCGTTATGCTGCCAAATTAGCCATTACATCCCCTAGCTAAAATCAAATTACCGCTTGAAATAATTTAAATATTAATGATAATGGTTTTTATTTGAATTAACTATTTGAGATGCCCGATACTAAAACCTGTATTCATAACGTGATGCAAATTTGGCAACAGCATGTATCAAAAGGTAACCAAGCTTTCGATAGTTGCCAGTTTTCTTACGCTAACCTTCTTTATGCCGATTGTTTAACTGCGTTAGAACAAATAGAGGCGGAAATCGAATCTGATTCACCTCAGCCAGAAGCTTGGATTGTGGATCAGTATATTCCCGCTGTGGTGGTGTCGTATTTAAACTTAGTAGATTCCAATATCGCACTGCAAAATATAAACAACGCCTGCGATCTGTTAGTTGAAGGCTACAAAAGCGTATGCAAATGCGCCGCACATATTTTTACATCAACCCAGTCTTCGCATCAGCTCCTCGTATTAAAGCATCTCTCACAACTAAAACACCATTGCTTCGTTTTACTAAAGCAATATGGCGACGATGCGAATATCGCCAGCAAGTTAAATACCATCATGAACACAATCAGTGCTCAAAACAACACGATTCACTAGCGGATAACGCTAAATTATAAAGGAAATAAATATGGCATTTATACTACCGAACCTCGAATATGCATATGACGCATTGGAGCCGCACATTGACGCAAAAACAATGGAAATACATCACACTTTGCATCACCAAACTTATGTGAATAAAGCTAACGAAGCGCTAGCAGGTTCTGAGTTTGAGCAAAAAACTGATGAATGGCTGCTAGCTAATATTGCTGCTTTACCGCACTCATTACAGGGGGCTGTAAGAGATCATGTGGGTGGTCATCATAACCACAGCTTATTTTGGCAAGTAATGTCTCCCACTGGTGGTGAGCTTCATAAAGGTGAGCTCGCAAATGCGATTACTGCAACATTTGGCTCATTTGATGCGTTTCATGATCTGTTTGTTAAAGCAGCATTAACTCGCTTTGGTAGTGGCTGGGCATGGCTTGTTGTAAATGCAAATGGCGAACTAGCAGTGACAAGCTCTGCAAACCAAGATAGCCCGCTAATGAATAACGAAACGCCAATTTTAGGTTTAGACGTGTGGGAGCATGCCTATTACTTAAAATACCAAAACCGCCGTCCAGAATACATTAGTGCATTTTTCAATGTAATAAACTGGCAAGAAGTAGAGCGCCGCTATTTAGCTTTAATCTAACCTCGATAAAAAGGCTTACCAAATGGTAAGCCATTTACCATAATCAATAAGAAAACTAAGAGGTTTACTGTGCTACGCACCAAACTTTCATTCATTGTGTTATCGCTTAGTATGTTGTTAACTGCTTGCCAAAGCACTCACATGCCAAGCCACGAGAAAACCGTGAGCTCGCTTGTGCAAAACAACAACCAATGGCACTTAGCTATACCGCTAACAAACTTGTATGACTATCAACTGATCGATGTGCGTTCAGGGCAACCTAAGACTGTTGATTTAGCAAAAGGCGTTGGCGGGTTGAGCGATTATGACGTGATATTTATTGGTGAAAATCATCGCCATCCCGGTAACCATTTAGCACAGGCAAACATTTATCAAGCGCTACTGAAAGCTAACCCCAAAACCATACTCTCGTTAGAACAATTTGAGCGAGATACGCAAACATACCTAAATGCGTATTTAAATGGTGAAATTGGTGAGTGGTCATTACGCCACTTTGGGCGTGCATGGGATAATTACCAAAGCAGTTATCGCCCTCTTGTTGAAATGGCAAAAACACATGGTTTACCTGTGATTGCCGCAAACGCACCGAAAGATACTGTGGTATGTACCGGAAGACATGGCTTAAAGATACTAGACAACTTACCAGAAGAACGAAAACATCAAGTAGCACAGTCGTTTTATACGCCAACCGAGGGCGCTTACTTTAACAAGTTTACTGCCAATATGGGGCACAGCCAGGAAACAATTAAACCAAGTACGTTAAATCGCTATTTTGCCCAAGTTGTTCGTGACGATACCATGGCTGAATCAATCCATAATGCATTAGAAAATCACCCAAATCACAAGCTAGTGCACTTAAATGGCCATTTTCACTCTGCATCGCACCTTGGTACCGTTGAACGGGTAATGCTGCGAAAAAAACGAAAAATCGCGGTGATCCAACCTATTTTAGTAAATAACCCCAGCGCTCCCTCATTTTCAGTTGATGATATAAACAAAGGCGATTACCTATTGTTAATTCACCCGCTGCCAGAGCAAGTTAAAACTCAAGAAAACCGACGTATTTGGATGCAAACCGTATTTAAACGCTCCGAGCAAGACTGTACTTTTGGCACTAAATAAGCCTAATCTAAGCTGTTAGATAAAACGTACAAATTAAAGGGTAAATAGTTGTGATACGTAAATACGTTGCAGGCACACTGATTACCCATATTTCACAGTTTAAGTTATTACGCCACGTTTAAATAAAGCAGGATTTAAAGCATATTATGAGATTTCTAGACATTTTCGCTGTTTTTTCGCTACTTTTAACCTCATGGGTTAGTGTTGCCGAGAGTGCAAAGCCAACATTAACCGTAGGCCAAACACTCTCGTTGCCCGAGCTTAATGACCAATTTGATAAAAAGCAGACACTTTTACCTAGTACAAAATGGCTGGTATTCAGTCACGATATGGATAGTAGCAAACTTGTTAAAGCGGCATTTGAAAATAAAAAAAGTGATGATTTATTGGCTGCAAATGTTCAATACTACGCCGATATTAGCGCCATGCCATCACTTATAAGCCGCTTTATTGCTATTCCTAAAATGAAGAAGCTCGCTTATTCGGTAATTATGGATAAAGAAGGCAACGTACTAAACACTATTCCCAAAAAAGATGAGCACGTTACTGTGATAACACTCAATAACGGCAACATAACGCAAATTAATATAGTGGACACTAGCAAGGCTTTAAAAGCCCTTATAAAGTCCTTTTAATTTATTTTCATATGGCTTAGCATTAAATAATAATGATTATCAATTGCAATTTAGTATTAAGCCATGTTAAACGAATTCGTTACTCGCTCATGCCCTTGCTGCAACAAGCCGCTTAAACTGAGTGACCGCCTTGCATTATTAAATCGCGAGCCACTCAACTGTAAGTATTGCGCTAAACCGCTTAAACCAAATGTAAACATCACTTTGTTTAACGTATTTTGGCTAAGTATGAGCATTTCATGGCTAATTAAAAATACCACCAGCTTAAATTATTTATACGCTCTCGCGGCGGCGCTGTTTACCGTCAGCGTGTTTCTGCCAGCGCTCGATCTGCTCTTTACACTCGAACCAGATGAATCAGACTAAATTAACAAACGCCTATTCACAATCTTACGTTCCCCTATTTTCTCAAGGATTATCATGAAGTACTTTGCTATTGTATTAATTGCTGTCTGCTTAGCTGCATGCGACTACTTACCGAAAAATGCGACGCTAAATCTATCGTCAGAGCAAATTAGTCAATTACAAACACAGCTACAGCCAAGCGAACAGGTTGTCGTCGATGCACTCTCAACCCATCAATTTGTTGCACTTGGCGATGCCCATTACTACCCTGGTTTTATGCCAGCAATAAGTGACATTATTACCTCACCAAGAGTTGTATCACAGCAGCCAATTATTGTGCTGGAATTTGGCAATCAAAATTACCAAAAATATATAAATCAGTATATTAAAGGTGATGCTGTTGATGAATCACAGCTAAAACACGTACTGCGCGAAACCCTCTATTTCACCGCATGGCTTGGCGACGGATATATAGAATTATTGCAATCAATCAGGGCCATAAATCAAACATTGCCCGATGACAAAAAGCTAACGGTACTGTTGGCAGAAAAACACTTTAACTGGGAAAATGCCACCGCCGAGTCTTGGCAGCGTGCTGCATCGAGCAAAGTAGATGGCTTTTACGACACACTCACACCAATTATTCAGTCTAACCAAAAAGCGATTTTAGTGTTTGGCGGTTTTCACTTATTAAAAGCAACGCATCCAGAAACGGTTAATCAGCAGGACTTGTCTCTGGTTTCTCGTATTGAGATGGCTAAACCTAACTCAGTATTTACTGTGTGGCCTGTTATTCAAAACGTGTTGTATGACGTGCTGCCTAATACAGACACGGCAAAAATTATTAAGCTAGACGATAATTCCGTTCTCGCCGATATCCCATTTCGCGACATAATGCCAAAAGCGCGACCTATGCTTAGTAAAATAAACAGTAAAGATGCGACACTTCAATCACTTGCCGATGCTTTGTTGTATGTGGGTCACACTAAACGCGATATGACGTTTTCAAAAGATGTGATGAGTGATGAAAAATGGATAACAGAAATGAAAAAGCGTGTTGCGATTATCGGTGGCAAACTCGAAACCCGCTTTAATTCGTTACTTAACGATAATAACCTTAAGTAACGAGTTACACCGTACTAAACATCTGTTGTTAGTACGGTGGTTAGCTTAAATATTTTGTAAGGTTTCTGATTGCGGGAAAGTCGTTTGTAATCGCTTTTTATATACCTCAAATTCAGGGAAACGTGTAAACAGCTCAAAACTTAACACCTGCCCCCAGCCTAAGATCACCGCAAAATATAAATCCGCAAGGGTTGGTTTTTCGCCTGCTAAATAAGGCGATTGAGCTAATTGGTCTGACACAAAATTAAGTAACTTAACAATCTCTTCTTCAGCATTTTGCTTAACCGAATCATGATCCGTTGACACTTTTTCCGGATGAAATATCTTAGTGAAATGGCCATGCAAACTACTGGCAACAAAATTTAACCACTTTAACGCTTCCATGCCATCAACACTTGCTAAATCAGGCATTAGGTGTGCATTTTTATGCTTTTGCGACAAATAAATTAAAATTGCTTCGCCCTGCGTAAAGGTGTGGCTGCCATCTACCAACACTGGTAATTTACCAAGTGGATTAACAGCCAAAAAATCGGCGTTGTGCTGCCCGCCTTCAAAGAGATCTACTACCACAGTTTTATGTTCTGCACCAATAACTTCTAGCGCCATTTTTACTGCAGAAGAACATGAAATTTGAAAATGATAAAGGGTATACATAATTAGCATCCTGTCTAAAGTTGAATTAATTACACACGCACTTTACGCCACTTTAGCGCTAAAAAAATTAGTGATTTACGCATTTTTATTGTGCAATAATGCACAGATGAACTTAGATGATGATTACCAATACATAGTTGCACTTTATCAGTCGGGTACCTTATCGGGCGCTGCCAAGCAACTTAAGGTTAACCACACAACCGTTGCACGGCGTATTCAAGCATTTGAAAAACGCTTTAAGGTTAGGCTGTTTGAACGTGTGCCAAAAGGCTATCAGCTGACGGAAACCGGCAAAGCGGTGTTACCTGATATCGCGCTGTTAAAAGAACAACAGCGCAATATTGAACGCAAGCTTTTTGGCCAAGACCAGCTGTTAAGTGGTGAAGTAAACATTGCTTTAACACCTGAACTTGCAAACGACTTTGTTGTACCCGCACTTAACGAGTTCAATGCGCGTTATCCCAATATTCAAACCAACTTACTAATTGGTTCAATGCACAAAGACTTGCGTGCAAGAGAGGCCGATATTGCACTTAGATTTACCCCATCACCGAGCCAAGACGATTTAATCGGCAGAAAGCTGTTTGCCTCAAATTGGGGCGTCTATGCAAGTGATGATTATTTAAGTACCTCACGCGCACAGCACCGCGTGTTATTGTGGGAGCTAGAATTTGAAGCCGATTGGCATAACAAATACTTTCCAAGTAGCAATGTGATCGCGCGATTTGATCAACTCGGCCCGCTTGTTACCGCGACTAAAAATGGATTAGGTATTGCAAAATTACCCTGTGGTTTAGTCGATTCACAACAAAATTCAAATCTTTACCGCTTAGATATACCGGTAAAACCCTCAATTTGGAGTTTATGGTTGCTGTATCATTCTGATTTAAAAACGGCAGCAAAAGTCACCGCAACCAAAGACTTTTTATATCAGCATCTATCCCAATTTGCGCACTACTTTTCAGGCGAGCATTCACGCTATTGGAAATAAAGCAATTCACTTTAAATGTGTTACAAAAAAGCCGCAACTGATTGCGGCTTTTAGTATTATGTAGCGGATTCAATCACACCCTAATTTGTTTGACCCACAAATTTAATGTTATCAATCCAAACCGCATCATCTGACTCCGAAACCGATGAATCTTTGGTATAACGCCATTCGATTTTATTTTCTCCTTGCGGTATATCAATAGATAGGTCTTTCTGCCAGTCTGCTTGGCTGCTAATTGAAAGCTGAAACACGTCATTCAGATATACCTTCAACATATCACAGCAGCTCTCTGAAGATACCTTAGCATCAAATGTTAACTTTCCTGCCATTAACAACGCTGAATAGGTGATACCTGATTGTTGGTTGTGGTTAATTTCCCCTGAGCGAATGCTCCTAGTACCATCACTTGCCTGCGCATCTGATAATTGCCATGGTTGAGCACTGTCGCTACTATTTTGCCAAAATGCACTGTCGATACCTTGCTCAAATGATTCAGTAAAAGCACTAATTGCGATTGGCTTAGCGTCAGCATCAAGCGGATCCGTGTTGTATTTTAATACCTCATCACCATCGCTAAATGTATCACCATCAGTATCAATTACTAACGGATCTGATCCAACTGTTAAGACTTCTTGACCATCACCTAGCCCATCGCCGTCAGTATCAAATACCAATGGCTTGGTTGAATGACTGTTAATTTCGTCAAAATCACTTAGCTCATCATTGTCGGTGTCTCGCTCGATAGGTGATGTATTAAACAAATACTCGGACTGATTTGATAGTCCATCATTGTCTAAATCGCCAATCGCATCGTCTGGATTATCGTCTGATAGCCCATATTTTATTTCCCACCATGCTGGCATATTATCGCCGTCTGAATCACCATAGTTGATAACTTCGAAGTGCAGCTCGTTTGAAATGCGTGACACGACGACAAGCTGTTCGTGATGCTTTTCAATGGCAAGCAGCTCACCATTTACAGGCTGGCTTAAGAGAATAGAAAATGCACTATCATAGGTTTTTAGTTCTGAATTGGAGTTTGCCACTACAAACACGTCAGAAAACGCCACAGCATCTTCATTCGTGTTAGTCAGCGATGTTACAAATTGCATGCTGTCTGCGTCATACACATCACCACTACCTAATAAAACATGATCACCTTGGTTAATCACATGTATTGGCGGTCTAATGCTGTAATCTCCATGATAAGGGGTTTCACCCTCCCCAGTTATTTTTCCGGTTTGCTGGTCAATCACTTCAAAATGAAGGTCATTAGGTGATGTACCGTCACTGAAGAAATAAACGCGATTGTTTTGCTCGTTCCAAGCATAGACACGCGAATAATGATTCCAATCTTTGTAATCTGTTTTATTTCCATCTCTATCAAAAATATAGTGTGACTCCCAAGCACCGCTAGCATCTTGCGCTAGTAAATAATTACCAACTGATGCAAGTCCATTTACTGCCGATGCAGTATTCGCCAACCGCATTTCAGGGCCAATGTTCGTTACGTCAACATAGGTAATTTCGCCACTTTCATAACCGAAATACAAACGTTGATGAGAAGGCGAGTAAGTCATCTTATTAGGTGAAACAGATGAAATAGCTGACTTTTTGCCTACTTGAATTGGATTTGTATATGACTGAGTTTGTGAAGACCAACGGTAAACTTTTCCATACTCTTTACTAAACAAGTAAAGGTGGTCAGTACCATTTGACGCGATTTCATCAGGAACAAAAATAGGCATAGTAGCGCTGTAATCACATGAACCTTGTCCATCATCATGCTCCGCTAACCAACAGGCACTGTCCTGGGGGAAAATATCAAGTGTTAAGCCCGTTGTTGAATCAGCTTCTGTATAACCCGAATTCCACTGTTCTGGAAATCCATCATTATCAGAGTCTACTGATGCAGCTGGGTCAGTTGGGAAAGCATCTAAGATATTACTTACACCATCTCCATCGGTATCATTATTTACAACGTATTCGGTAAATAAAATGTCATCGTTAGACCGACTCACGATAAATATGCGATTATCAGTAGCAATTACACGAATAAATTGACCAGTAAAGCTCAGACTTTCAATTGTATCAAAGCGTGAATTGTAACGATTCAACACAAATGTATTGTCTTGAGTATTCGTTACAGTAACTAATTCACCATTAGCTAACCAAAGCGCATCGCTGAATGCATCAATTGCGCTTTGCCACTCTAGGGTATTTGCATCATACAAGTCTCCACTACCAAGCAATACTAATTGACCAGTATTCGATACCCTGATTGGTGGTCTTATACTATAAGCTCCGTGATATGGCGTTTCACCCGACTCAGTTACTTTTCCTGTTTGTTGGTCCATTTCTAAGTACATTAAATCATTGGGCGAACTATTATCTCGGAAGTAATAAACACGGTTATTATATTTATTCCACGCATAAACTCGTGAATAATAGTGCCAGTCTTTATAATCCGTTTGATTTCCATCAACATCAAAAATGTAAATTGTCTCCGCAGAACCACTTACACCTTGCGCTAACACATGATTACCAACTGATGCGATGCCTCCCACTGAGTGAGCTGTATTTGCGAATCGTTTTTCTGGGCCAATATTTGCTAAATCAACATAGGTAATCTCACCACTTTCATAACCAAAATATAAGCGGTTATGCGTTTGTGAAAGCTCAACTTTTTTTGGTGCAGCTGTTGATAGCCCCATTTTGCGACCCACAATTAATGGGTTTGTGTATGCATTAGACTGTGCAGACCAGCGAAACACTTTACTGTGTTCTTCGCTGTATAAATAGATACCGCCAACACTATCGGACAATACAAGATCAGGAACAAAACTCGGCATTGTCGCAGCATAATCGCATTGCCCTTGGCCATTGTCGTGTTCTACTAGCCAACATGCACTATCATTTGGAAAACTATCCAACGTTAAGTCTGTGGTAGAGTCTGCCTCAGAATATCCGTCATTCCATTCATCAGGATAACCATCGTTGTCCGAGTCTAAAGATGCTGCAACATCCATCGGGAAGGCATCGGTTAAATTATCAACGCCGTCACCATCGGTGTCATTATTTGCAACATACTCAATAAAGGTAAGTTCGCCATTTAATTCACTAATAATGATAACTTTATTTGCAGCCGCTATTATGCGAATAAAGTGGCCCTCGTAATCACTTAGTTCAATAGTTGTTAAATCACTCGTTCGACGTGTAAGAGTAAATGTACTTTCATTCAAAGCATTTACAGTAACAAGTTCCCCGCTACTTAGCCAAATTGCATCGTTTAAGGCATCTATCGATATTTGCCAATTCAAAGTATCGGCATCGTAGATATCACCACTACCAAGTAAAACAAACCTTCCATCATTAGACGCTCTTACTGGCGGTAAAATCTGAAAATCACCGTGATACGGAGAGTCTCCACTGTCAACAATCTCACCTGTCGTTTGATCTATTTGCTCGTATTCCAAGTCATTAGGAAACATGCGTTGACTGAAAAAGTACATTCGTTCATTTTCAGCGTTCCACGTATAATCGTCAGAATAGTGACTAAAATGATTAGCTGCGGTCTCTTTTCCATTTTTATCAAATATATAATGTGAAGACCAAGAACCTGTACCTCCCTGAACAAGTAAAAAATTGCCGGCCATCGCAAGACCACCTAATTGTTTAGGGATTTGTACTAAATCAAGTTCGATACTTGGATTTTCAATATCAATGAAAGTAACTTGCCCATCTTGATATCCGAAGTACAGACGTTGATGTGACTGAGAAAAAGCCATGTCAATTGGCGCTGAGCCGATAAAACCAGTCTCAATTTTGATTGGACTCAAGTAGTGTTGCGTTTCAGACGACCACCTGTACACCGTACTGTGCTCCTCACTGAACAAGTAAAGAATACCATCTGCATCAGCTTCCACTTTTTCAGGAGTAAAACTCGGCATAGTAGCACCAAAGTTACACTCTCCCTGCCCATTATCATGCTCAGTTGCCCAGCAAGCATTATCATCTGGGAATAGATCTAAAGTCAGGCTTGATGTGGAATCGACTTGCGAATAACCATCATTCCAACTATCCGGAAAACCATCATTGTCCGTATCTAACGACGCAGCAATATCCATCGGAAATGCATCCAACTCGTTCGAAATACCGTCGCCGTCAACGTCATTTGTTAAATCGTAATTATGAGCCTTAAAGTGGTCTATCGTTTCGGTGATAAGTGTAAATTGACCATTGTGACCAGATATCACCTTTGGCGCACCTTCTAGCTCGCGCATATCAATTAGGTTAAATTCATTATCCAACCAACTAAAGGTTGTATTTCCAGCCACATAACGAGTAGAAAGGTATTGTTCGTCATTCACCGGAATCATTTCGAATAAATTAATATCTAACCTATCAGCATAACTCAGGCCTTCCTTAGAGAAAATTTCTCCAGATAAAAACATCAGCCGAGAATCGTTCAACTCAATAAACAGCGGGGTGTTTGGAAGAACATTACTACTTGGGTACTCATAACGTCCGATAGTGACTTCGCCATCGCTGTTTAATTCAAAATAACCAAGGGCATGTACTTGGTTTGAGTAGCCTAATGATGCAAAGAACGTCGAGTTCTGTTCATTCCAAACACCATACTGGATATTATAAGGAACTCGAGCAGAGCCAGTCTCTATTCCGTTTACATCGTAAACCAATACCGAATTCATGTCAGACACGAACAAATAAGGTCCCGCAACAACAAGCTTTTGCTCAGACGTAAGCGTAAATTGACTTGGCTTTAATGTTTTAGATTGATCGAAGTATTTAACTGAGCCATCACCATATCTTAAATAAATGCGTTCGTGTGTTGGATGAATCAAAAAGTCTTCTAATTCAAACTCATTATCATAATTGAGCGGCGTGTCAAAATGTTGATTTTCAGTATTTAAAGCAAGTAATTGCGATGTATCGCTCAAGGTGAAATAAATATATTCATTCGAGCCTCGAATAATCGGCGCACTCGTTTGTTGTTTTAATAAGGTTAAATAACATGTGCTGCCGTTACCATCGGTTTGCAAATAACACGACTGATCATTTGGGTAATCATCTGAATTATCCCCTACGCCATCAAAGTCAGAGTCAACGGATTCATTAGCATCAAGTGGAAATGCATCATCTTCATCCAGCACACCATCGTTATCATCGTCGGTATCTTCGTTATTACCAATACCATCTGAGTCGGAATCTAACCACTCAGCACTATCCATTGGAAAAGCATCTTCGGTGTCTAAATAACCATCATTGTCATCATCGTTATCTTGAGAATCCGCAATACCATCACCATCAAAATCTGCAATAGGTGGCTTTGGCGGAGGAGCAGAAGAATCACCGCCTCCACAAGCGGTCAGTACGGATAGAAAAAAAAGATATGAAAGTAAACGAAGCGAGCGCACTTAAAATCATCCTTGAGTTTATGTAATTTATATGGGGACGGGAGTATAAGGGGTTAAAAATCCAAAATACAGATAAAACAAAGTTTTGTTCTACTTTTCTTATGGTTGGGGTAACTATAAATTTGTGTATCTAGGTCTAAATCATTTTTGTCACCGCGCTTCTTTTTATCGTTTTTACACATACCGACTTATTGTACTTTTACAAATAGTGGTTTTTACAACCAAAGCTTGCCTGTAACCGTAAGTCAATCTGACTACGCCATAAGCACATTTGTTAATAACGTTAACCGTTACTTTTATTAATGTTAAATGTCATATTGAACGATTGAATATAGCAAATGATTACAGTTATCATTTGTATCTTAGTTACAAATACAATTATCTAAACAATGAAATCATTTAATCTCTCGCTTATTGCACTGTCATGCGCAGCGCTTTTACCAGCTTCAATGGCTTTTGCTAATAACCAAGCAATAGCTAAAAACAACGACGACATTGAAGTTGTCAGTGTTTATGGCCGCCAAAATAAAGTGGTACTAAACTCGGGTCTTGCTACTAAATCGAATATGTCGTTAATGGAAACCCCAGCAGCCGTAGTAGTGGTTGACAGTGAATTACTTAACTCGCAACTTGTCGACAATTTACAAGATGCTATCAGAAACATCAGTGGTGTAACCCAAGCTGGTAACAATTACGGCATTGGCGATAATTTAGTGATCCGTGGCCTTGGTGCTAACTACACATACGACGGCATGTATGGTGGCGCAGGCCTTGGCAACACCTTTAACCCTACCCGTTCAATGACCAATGTTGAGTCAATCGAAGTACTAAAAGGCCCAGCAACCGGTTTATACGGCATGGGCAGTGCTGGCGGTGTTATTAACCTAATTGAGAAAAAGCCAGAATTTGAAGCCTCTCACACCATGACCGCCGATTTAGGCCAGTGGAATACATATGCGCTTGAACTTGACTCAACAGCTGCAATCACCGACGATCTCGCTTACCGTGTGTTGGTTAAATCCGCGCGCAGCGGTGGTTATCGCGATTTAAACAACGACCGCGACGAAGCCTACCTCAGCTTCAAATACATATTTAGCGACAGCCACGATGTAATGCTTTCGACTGCCTATATTAAAGATGGCATTGCAGTTGATTCAATCGGTCACCCTATTCGTATTTATAATGCCAAATCGGTCGACGGTAAAGGCGCGGGCGACGTAAGCTGGACTGACTTAGTAAACGACCCTAACGGGGTTGGTATTCAGCTTAGCGATGCACAAAGGCAACAATTAGCAGAGTCACTTGCAGCTAACGATGGCTTAACGCCCTACACCTTTGGTCATAACGGCATTATTTCACCGATGGCAAAAGACAATGAAGGTGAAGAGTTTCGTATAAAGCTAACGCACAATATTAACTTCACTGATAACCTCTACTTTAACCAGCAATTACAATACCGCGACTATGATTCAGGGTTTGCCCGTCAAACTGGTGCCTATAACTATGTGTATTGGAACCGCCGCGGCACTATAAATGCCGATCCGCGCGCACCACTTGTCGTTGACGGTGAGCTGTTCCCATTTGCTGCAAGACGTCAAGAATACCGAAAAGTAACTGCAAATGAGCAATCGTTACAATATTTTGCTGATTTACGTTACGACTTCTCAATTGGTGATATCGACAACGAGTTACTAGTCAATGCCAACTATGAAGATCGCGACATTCGTTTTCAGCAATATTCAATCTATGACGCTGATAAAGTAATTAAAGATAAAGGTGGCAACACTATTTATCAGGGTCAATTGCCGTATATTTTCGATATTCGCAACCCAAACTGGGGGGCTGGCAGCTTCGAAGATTATGATCCATTAAAAACCGCGAACTACAATAAAGAAGTAAGTGCTTGGGGTTTAGGTATTCAACATGTCGGTTATTTTGACTTTGGTTTAACTACGCGTATTGGTGTAGCATTTAATGAAATCACCCAGCGCTACGAGCATTTAGGCGTAGACCATCGCTACCGCGCGAGCGCGGCCGAGCCAACACCAGAGCAAGATACGTCAGATAGTGGTATCACTTATAATTTAGGTGCAACCTACCTTGTAAATGACGACTTGTCGATATTTGTAAACCACGCCAAAGGCAGAACCGCCTACAGTGTGCTTGGCACTATCTACGGCAACGAAAGTGACCGTAAAGATTCAGAATCTATCAGTAATGATATTGGTATGCGTTATAAAGCACTCGATGATCAACTGGTTGCATCATTAGTGGTATTTGAATCTAGTCGCACTAATTTACGCTATAACAACCCAGATTTTGATGAAGGTGTTTCAGCACCGAATGTACCCCGCTACTTCTATGATGGTAAAGAAGAAACAAACGGTATTGAACTTGATATAAATGCTTATTTAAATGAGCAGTGGAAGCTAAATGTCAATGCGGTGTATCAAGATGCCCGTGATAACGATGATGAGCGACAAAAAGGTGTGCCGTATGTTACCGCGGGTGCTTGGTTAACTCATTCGAGTTATGTCTTTACCAGTGAAAGCCCGATTGAGTTCAGCCTAGGCGGCATCTATGTTGATGAGCGCAGTACAAACTCAAACTCCTTTGGTATTCCTGACGGTTATGTACCAAGTTATACCGTGTTTGACGCGGGAATTGCTTACCAAGCTGAGAATTGGGGTGTACAACTTAAGTTAAATAACTTATTCGACAAAGTATATTACGAAAAAGCCATGTTCTTAGGTGGTATGCCTGGCAAAGAGCGTAATGCCCAATTGCGCTTTAACTACCGCTTCTAAAACTGTGGTCTCGGGTGAAGTTAACACGTATACGGCTAACGTAAATTAATTTAACCAAACCTGAGAACATAACCATTTTCATACCCAAGGGATCTGAACATTCAGATCCCTACTTGTTTGGCAAAATGTCCTGCTGCCAACAACCCGATACAAAATCGATAAATGCGCGCACAAGCGGAGATTGATAACTTCGCGATAGATACACGGCCCACAACTGACTCGCTTCAAGTGAATACTCAGTTAAAATAGGCACCAGCTGTTGTTGCTGTATGTAACTGCGAGCAATATCAAACGGCAACCATGCTATTCCGGCACTATTTATCGCCGCGTGCACAATCGTGGTTACATCATTACACACGAGTGGCCCAGCCACCTTCACTTCAACACGTGTATTGTCATTAAAAAAGCGCCATTGGTAGTGATTTAAATGCACCAAACAAGGGTGCTCTGTTAATTCATCCGGTGTTAAAGGCGCACCATGTTTTGCCACATAATCTGGCGAAACACAAACACATGCGCCAATTTTCAGAAGTGGCCGTGCAATCAAGCTTTCATCTGGTGTATTTGTATACCTAAGCGCAATATCAATGCGCTGCTCGACTAGGTTTGAAAAGCTATCGCTGGCGTGAATATCAACCTTAACTCGTGGGTGTTGCGCAATAAACTGGCTAACTGTATCTACTAACATAGTTTGTGCAAAACCAATTGGACTCGAAATTCGAACGGTTCCTGACAACTCTGTTTTATTTGCAATACTTTCAGCCACCAGCGCACTGGTTTCATTCAATATTCTCTCAAATCGGATTAATGCGCGCTCGCCTTGTTGAGTCAAACTTACTTTACGGGTTGTTCTGTGCAGTAAACGCTGCTCTAACCATTGTTCCAGCTCTTGAACATGACGCGACACTTGCAAGCGACTGAGTCCCAAGCGCTCAGCTGCTTTGGTAAAGCTTGCCAAGTGTGCAACTTCAACAAAGCTTTTTATTGCATTAATACGATCCATAATTAGTAACTTTAATTGATACAATCTATTTCAATTTAATCTGATTATTTCATGATAGTTTTCTTCTAATCTAGACACAACGAAATCAAACACATTGTGAGGAAAAAATATGAAACTCGTTGTTTTAGGTGCATCAGGTTGGATTGGTAGCCATATTGTTGCAGAAGCAAAATCAAGAGGACACCAAGTTACTGCACTGGTACGAAACCCCAAAAACTATGACGTGACCGATGTTAACGTTAAACCATTCGACTTAACCGATAACAGCTCCCTTTCAGATGTAATTACGGACGAAAGCGTATTTATTGCAGCCATAGGTGGCCGTGCGTTGGGAAATCACAACATAGTGGCAGACGCCGCAAGGCGATTACTGCGCGAATTGCCACATACCGCGATTGAGCGACTGGTTTGGGTGGGCGGTGCAGGTTCATTAACCGTTGCACCAAATGTAAAACTGGTTGATACGCCTGAGTTTCCCGCAGAATACAAAGATGAAGCGATTGCTCAAGGCGAGGCATTAACGGTGTTCCAGCAAACACAAAGCCCATTAAACTGGACATTTATTTGCCCTGCCGCTGAAATATTCCCTGGCGATAAACAGCAAAATTATCGCGTGACAGACGACCAACTATTAGTTGACGAACAAGGCCAGAGCCGTATTTCTGTCGCTGACTATGCCACTGCATTTGTCGATGAGCTAGAAAAAGCAAAATACCTGAATCAGCGAATTGGTGTGGCTTACTAAACAAAGTTTACTCATTGCGTTACACAAATTTGATGTAACGCCGCGTCTAAATAAATAGCCCAAGTTCTGGTTAAGTAAAAGCCTTGTCGCGTATTAGTGCTACAAGGCTTTTTTTATCGAAAGGTTAAGCTTTGGTTCTAGCTAAAAAAAGCCATTTTCAAAATCCATCGCATGGTCTAAATCATCAGGAAAATAGAATAGCCAACCTTGCGTTTGCTTTTCTACCAGCAACAAATTAAGTAATTTAATGCTTAGGCTGTGAGCTTGTAATTGATCAACCCCGAAGGAAAACTTTTCAAATTTGAAGGCGTTGATTGTTACTTTACAGCGAAAATCGCCACCGGGTTCTGGATCAGGTTCAGGTAACCCTATTTCAATGGTTAAGTCTAAAAAATCCCCTTTAGGACTTTTTGCAACATAGTGACTGCTAATCATAAACGTTATTATCAATTAAAAAACGCGACCAGTGTAAATCATGGCCGCGTGTTTTTGTATCAATAATCGTTAGCCAAATGAACGTGCTTTTTGGTATGCCTCACGGCTGTGCACATTTGCCAAATAGCGTGTAATGTTATCGCGGTTTTCAAGCAAGTTTAAATTAGCTGCAAACTCTAAGGTGATTGTCATCATAATATCCGCGGCGGTAAATTCGTTACCAGCAAAATAGGTTTGCTTAGCAAGTACTGCATCAATGTAACCTAAATCTAGGTTAATCTCTTTTGCAATATAGCCATCCATTGGGTTAGTGCCATCACGTTTTTCCATTCGCATTAGCAAGGTCGCAATAATTGGCAAGCCTAACGAGCCTTCGGCAAAATGCGACCATTCAAGATACTGATAGTAGCTTTTTGTGCCTTTTTCTGGGCGCAAACGCTGCTTTTCATCTTGATCGAGAATGTACTCCATAATGGCGCTGGATTCGCAAATTACAACATTGTCGTGTTCAATGATTGGCGCTTTATTTAGCGGATGAATTTCACCCAAACTAGCGGGGGCTAATCGCGTTGTCTCATCACGTTTATGATGTTCAATTTGATATGGCATACCCAACTCTTCAAGTAACCACAATACGCGCGTTGAGCGTGATTGATTGAGATGATGTACTTTAATCATAAGCAACTCCTGTTTATTCTGTATCCAAGTGTTCTGGGCCAACTTGCACAACCAATTTGCCAAAGTTTTCGCCTTGCAATAACCCAATAAATGCCGACACTGCATTTTCAAGGCCGACTACTTTGTCTTCTTTATATTTGATTTGTCCTGATACGAGCCATGGCACCATGGCTTGTTGAAATTCACCATAGCGATGACCGTAGTCATCAAATACAATAAAGCCTTGCATTTTTATACGCTTAACAAGCAAATTGCCCATTAGTAAACCAAGGCGATCTGGGCCAGGTGGTAAATCTGTTGCGTTGTATTGTGCAATTAAGCCACACAATGGAATACGAGCTTTGGTATTTAAAAGGGGCAGTACGGCATCAAACACTTTTCCGCCCACATTTTCATAATAAATATCAATACCCGAATCGCACACCGCTGCAAGTTGCTCAGCTAAATCCGCATCATTGTGGTTTAAACAGGCATCAAAACCTAACTCGTTTAGAGCGTAATCACATTTTTCTTGGCTGCCCGCGATACCAACCACTTTGCAACCTTGCAACTTACCAATTTGACCAACAAGGCTACCAACCGCCCCTGTTGCCGCCGCAACGACTAAGGTTTCTCCTGCCTTTGGTGCACCTATGTCCATTAACCCCATATACGCGGTTAAGCCGGGCATACCCAACACACCTAGCCCATAAGATGGATTGGTCATTGCGCTATCTAACTTGATTACGCCCTCGCCATTTGAAATGCTGTAATCTTGCCAACCACCAAATGCGACAACCAAATCACCTTTTTCAAACCCTTTTAAATTGGACTCTTCGACGCGACAAATACTGCCGCCTACCATAACCTCGTTAATCGCCACGGGCTCTGCGTAAGACTTTGCATCACTCATTCGCCCGCGCATATAGGGATCGAGCGATAAGTAAATGGTGCGCAGCAACATTTCATTGTCACCCATAAGTGGTAGGCTGCTTTCTACTAAATTAAAATTCGCGGGTGTTGGTGCGCCATGGGGGCGCGACGCCAAGGTAATTTGGCGGTTTACTGTACGATTTTGTTTCATACTAAATCCTTCTTATTTAACAGACTGTTGGCTGATTACTCAGCCAATAGCTTTGCCAAAAACTCACCTACAGCGTGGGCGCTCGTTGGGTTTTGACCGGTAATTACACGCTCATCTTCAATTACAAACTCACTCCAAGGCTGAACTTTGCTATATTGCGCGGCTTTACGTGTTAGTGCTTCTTCAAGTAAGAAAGGAATATCATTGATAGTGCCAAAATCGATCTCTTCTTCACGGGTAAACGCGGTTACTTGTTTGCTCGCAATTAATGGTTCGCCGTTACTCAATGTGATAGGTAACAATGCCGCAGGGCCGTGACATACAGCAGCAATAATGCCACCTGCTTCATAATGTTTAGCCGCCATACTCGCAACTTCTTCATTGCTCGCTAAATCCGACAGCAAACCAAAGCCACCTGGGTAGAAAATTGCGACATAATTATCAATATTAACTTGCGATACAGGCACCGTATTGTTGATCTGCGTTTGGAATGACGCATCACCAAGTACTTTGTTATTCACATCATCGCCCTCAATATCTGTGCCATAAAGCGGTGCCTTGCCACCATTAATTGATACAATATCAAACGCAATTCCGTTGTCGTTCAATACGTGAACAACATGCGTAAGCTCTGGCGCATACGTGCCGTTTGCTTGGTCAGTTTCACCCAATGTTGCGTGATTTGTTACTGGAATAAGTACTTTTTTCATAATAAATACCTTTATTGCGTTTTAATAAGTTAAAACCACTTTATATTGTTTCTATTTCAATGATAATTACCTAAATCAGTTAAACTCTTTTGCTATTTAGCAACAATCAACGCAAACGTGTGCTTTATCATAAAAGCGTTAACACAAAGCGGGTTGTTATAATGGAGCCGTTATATGGATAGTTTTGAAGGTATATTTGAATTTGTTGCCGTTGCCGAAAGCGGTGGTTTTTCAGCCGCGGCTAAAAAGTTAGGCTGCTCCACCAGCCACATTAGCCGACAAGTATCGCGCTTAGAAGAACGCTTAGGCTCGCGTTTGCTTGCCCGCACCACGCGGCAGATCAGCTTAACTGAAAACGGTGAGTTTTATTACCAGCAATGCAAATACCTAGTAAATGGCTTACAACAGGCTAATGAACAAGTTACTCAGCAGCAGTATCAACTTAACGGAACACTGAGAGTCAGTGCTGCAGGGGGCTTTGCTGAGAATTTTGTCGCTCCCGCGCTTATGACGTTTGCTAAAGACCACCCTGAGCTTTCCATTGATATCGACTTTAATAGTCGCATGGTTAATTTTATTGAAGACGGCATAGACTTTGCGATTCGTTATGGCGAATTAAATGATTCAAACCTTATCGCGCGAAAACTAATTAGCCGCTCTATGATGCTTGTGGCAAGTCCAGACTATTTGGCCAACTACGGTACACCAAATCACCCGAATCAATTAAAAAGTCATCGCTGCATTTTGGCAAACAGTGATCACTGGACCTTTAACATTAATGGGATTAAGCAAAGCATTAAAGTCAGTGGCAACTGGCAAAGTAACAATTCAAATGTAGTCCTTGATGCATGTGAACAGGGTTTAGGAATAGCCTATATGCCTGATAGCACCTTCACAGAGTCAATTAAACAAAACAAGTTGGTGCCGATATTAGCGCCCTTTTGTATTACTGGCGCAACAAGTTGGATTGTGTATCAAAACAAGCAATTTATGCCACTGCGTGCACGCCTTGCGATCGATTATTTATTAGAACACTTCGCTAAATGGCCAAATGAATAAAAACGACTATTTCGAGCTGTAAAATGGCATTAAGAGGTCTTAATGCCATTTTGAATCACGTTATCGCTAAAGTGTATTCTCATCACGATTATTCAAATAATAATACAATACGAGATTTGCGATAAACCATAAGTCTTTAATTAAAAACTGCCCACCCGATGTGAGTAAGGTCTCGCCCGATAACGCTGCCGGCCATGTAAACAGGAATGTTTGTGTTGTTAGCATTACCGCCCCTGCCATGGCAATACCTAGTAATAATAAACGCTTAAATTGCAGAGATAAAATTAATAGACTAAGTGCAACAAGGTCGTAAACCCCAATAATATTTGAAGCGGTTTGCACAGACCAAATTGAATACATCCAACTCATTAATGGCGACGAACGAACCAGATCTTCAATGCCTTGTGCTTCAAGCAAAGTAAACTTCATGCCTCCAATCCATAACAGCACCAATACAACAGGAAATAGCTGTAAAACGTGCTGTTGACGAAGTGTCATTTTATCGGCGTAAATAAAGTGAATTGCAAGTGCCAACAACGCAGCATACTTAATGATCCCTTGCCCAGAACCAATCGCCGGAAAACCACCTAAATCAGCAATCCAACGACTACTGTCCAGTAACGTGAGTAACGGCACTATGCTAATAACGAGTAAAAAAGCAAATAAAACACCTTGGTATTTACGCTTTTTTATACTCAACAAAGCAAGAATAGCCATAGCCAAAAATGCAAAACCCGCTAGCAAACTTGCATAGTGCGAACTCATCACGCCATCGAGCAAATAAAAATCCAGCACGCGCTGTAAACTTACATCTTGTCCAATCAGCAAGGTGCTGATCCCCATTAATAAACCGGAAACGCCAAGCAATGCGCCAACAATTACTTTATTGCTGCTCTCTTTCATAAATTGTGTACTCAACCGTCTAATCATAAATCGTATGGTGATAGACCTGTATTGAGCACAAAACTATTCAAAAAAGTAAAATAATCCGCCAGTTCTGCTTCGCTCTGACTTGCAATATGTTGCTGTTAAAATAAAAACAGGCCTTGTAACGGCCTGTTTTTAATGTGATAAATCAGCATTATTACTGTTAAGCATGTGAATTCAACCAATCGAGCGCAATTGGCCACAATGTGTTGGCGCGACGACTAAAAAACTTCATATGGCCAATTTCGTTTAAATTATGTTCGGCTGGCGATAACGTCAGTGTGTTTGCCGCTAAGTTGGGGCAAACCGACATCATATCGCGCACATTCTCATCGGTCGCAATAAAGTCATCTACGGCATTGACCCATAACGCAGGCATAGCAAGTTCGTTGTAGTAATGCGTAAAAACCGTTTTATTAAATGCGGTTTTTACATATCCACTACCGTTACACCAAGTTTGCCATTGCTTCGCAACCTGTTTTGGCAATGGCTCTCCCATGCCAAACCATTGGGATTTCGTATAACCAAATACCATGTTTGAAAACGGAATAAACATATTCATGAAAAAATGTGATTTAAACTGATCTTTCAGTTTCATATTGCGCAGTTGCCCTGACGAGCTTGCAAAATTGAATATTGAACTTAATTCGGTCGCATTTTTGGCAAGGCCAATAAGCTGACCACCGGCGCTGTGGCCAACTAAATGGTACGAAGTATTTGGAAATAACTGCTGTAAGCATGAAATGGCGGCAGGTTTATCTAATTGCCCCCAACATTGTAAGCTCGCGGTATGCGACGCAATATCACCATCAATTGATTGCCCAATACCACGATTATCATACGTTAAAACGCTAAAGTCATTGCCTGCTAAATATTCTGCAAACGCATTATAGAACTGACGTTTTATACCGGTAGCCGGACCAATAACAACCGCTGCTTTTACATTATCAGGTAAATAAGCTGTTGCGGCTAATACATAATTATCTTCACAACTAATTTTAATTTCTTGTTTAACAAAGCTCGCCATGGATTATGCATTTATTAAATGTTCATACTTCATAGATTACAAGTGGTCTTACCAGATAGCAATAAGCATAATCCATCAATAGCGCTTTTATAAAAGGCACAATAGTTGCTTAACTGCCTGTTTACATGTCAAATTATGGACGTTTATGAACATTAATGATCTTTCCTCGGGCTATTCAGGATATAACACATTACTTCACACTAACGAGGACGACATAACACAATCAAAAAACAATACCGCCACCGCTGACGCAAAAGATAAAGCGAGTGAATCACAGAACGAAAAACCGGCGAAAACAGAAGAGCAACACGATGCTGCTAAACCAAATGAAACACAAGATAAAATTAACCACATTGTGTCGCTGCAGCAGCAAATAAAAGACTTACGTAACACCTCAGATGATGACGACCCAGAAAAAAATACGAAACTCATTGAACTGCAAAAACAGTTAGATGAAGCGCTTGTGAACGTACAATCACTAATACAACAACAAGCAGCAACGTATGTAAGCGGACTATTTGCAAAACCGACTCACACGGCACAGAGCAATGCTGGCTTATTTTTAAATAGTAAAGCGTAAAGCTATCTAGTAATCACTGGCAATTTGATTTGAGCATCAAACACATGATGCTCGGTGAACTTGTTAATAGTGCGTTTTTCTAACTTTGCGAAGCAAGGGGGTAGCTAACGGTTTTGAGCGTTAACAGATTACTCAGCAGCAAGACTCGGCATTTGCTTCTTCTGTTGGTATTGCGTTGCGATTAAATAACCGAAATAACATAACGGTGCAGGTGACAATACTTTCAATACGTTAATCAGGATAGACGCTTCAGGGTGCAATACAATACTTAAAACGCCATACAAGATTAACAATCCGGTAAAGTATACGAGCTGTAAAACATGTCTTTTAGCGCGAAAAGTAATAAATGCGGCGGTTAACATAGTTGTAAAGACGCCTATTATCGCACTTCCAATAATTATAAA